>NZ_JBFRDO010000010.1:0-127391 GCF_052113825.1 Paenarthrobacter sp. TAF1 | reverse complement strand
GAACACCACGGCATCACCACGCTTTCCGGGGTGCCCACGACTTACCAAATGCTGAGCGAAGATCCGAACTGGCATTCCACCGATCTTTCCTCGATCCGCATGCTCACCTGCGGCGGATCGGCGGTCCCCATGCGCGTGCTCGACGCCTACGAGGCTCGTGGACTGTCGTTCTCCGGCGGATACGGCATGACCGAAACTTCCCCGGGCGCCACATCGCTTCAACCCCGTTACTCCCGGGAGAAGGCAGGGTCGGCCGGGCTTCCGCACTTTTTCACCGATATCCGAATTGTTAACGCCGAAGGCCGGGACGCAGTTGGAAATGAGGTCGGGGAGATACTCATCCAGGGCCCCAACGTCATCCCCGGATACTGGAACAGGCTCGACGCCACGGCGAGTTCCTTTCAAGACGGAAGCTGGCTCAAGTCCGGCGACATGGGCTACGTCGATGACCAGGGGTTCTTATACATCGCCGACAGGATCAAGGACATGATCATTTCCGGCGGGGAAAACATATACGCCGCCCAGGTCGAGCAGGCCATCATGGAACTGCCTTCAGTGGCCTCCGTAGCGGTCATTGGGGTCCCCGACGAGAAGTGGGGTGAGTCCGTTCACGCCGTTATCGTTCCCTCCGAGGGACGCTCTGTCACCAGGGAAGACATCGTCGCGCACCTGGACGGAAAACTGGCGCGGTACAAGATCCCGCGGACTGTCGATATCGTCCAGGATCTGCCTCGCACGGCCAGCGGAAAAATCCGCAAGACCGAGCTGCGCGAGACTTACCGCAGGAGCACCCTGGCATAGCACAGTACCCAAGTGACTGCCACGGGCAAGCTGCCTGCGGTCGCCGCATGTATTTGCAATTTCGGCGCGTCGATGCGCTACCCAAGAGCACGTGCAGCGGATGCCGCATGTCCCGACGCCGCCGTGACCGTCACGCGGATCCCCTCAGACGGGATCCGCGTTTAGCGTGCACCCTGGGTGCGCGCCAGGTTCGCCCCGAAGGATCCTCCTCGATGATCATCGACATGGGATCATCGGAACCGGGCAGCACCGACGCACTCGCGGAAGAAGCTGATACAGGGGCATCGCCTACGTCGACGCCCCAGTCTCAGGTGGTGTGGCGCGTGCCATCACCGGTGAGCTAGCCATCATGGCCGGTGGGACAACAGAGGCGTTCGATGCCGCCTCACCGCATCTGCAACCCATGGGTTCCAACATCGTGCACGTGGGAAAGACAGGGACCGGTCATGCCGCCAAGGCGCTGAACAATCTGCTTTCGGCGGCCAACCTGTCCGCTGCGGCAGAAAACCTCTGCGCCGCCGCGGCAGTAGGCAGCAAGCCCGAAAACATGGTCAAAATCATCAATGGCTCCACCGGACGCAGCCAGGCAACCGAGGTCAAATACCCCCGCCATATCCTCACCCGAAAGTTCGACTCGGGATTCGCCATGGATCTCATGCTCAAGGACCTTCGCATCGCCCGCAGCATCTTCTCCGACCATTCGATCGAAGCCCCCGTTGTCCTTGCGGCCGAAGCAACGGCTCAGACTGCGCGCGGCCACCTGGAAGCAAAGAGCCCGGATCACACCGAACTCGTTAGGCACTACGAACGCGTCAACGGGATGCTTCTGCGGGAAACCGAATCCCCGCTCACAGCGCACCCTGGACCGCAAAACCAAAGAACTGATCTTCATCGTCAGCCTCACCGTGATGCGGGCCGCCAAGGGCCACATCCAAAGCCACATCCGTGTAGCCCTGGACCCGGGACTGACATCGACAGAGATCCTCGAAGCCATCGAAATCTTGCTGCCAGAGGCCGGCATTGTTGCCTTCCAGGCAGGCTTGGAAGCATGGCGTGAAGTCGTTGGCGTGGACGGCATCGAACCCACAGTCCAGGTACACAATGCGGCAGCGGCACCTCCTAAGTGGTTATACAGTCCCAAAACTAGTGGTTGTCCCGGCCCCGCCCTGGTCGGGACAACCACCGCTGCGTTCAACCATTTCATCCGAGAAAGAAATTACACGTACCCGACACTACTTTTGAGGTGGTGGCAACCTACAAAACTACCCCCGGCTCCGAAAACGATGTATTGGCCCACTTGCGGCGCCTTGCCGAAGCCAGCAGGCAGAAGGACGGGAATCTCCGCTATGAATACTTCCGAGGCGTCGAAGATCCACAAAAATTCGTCATTCTCGAGTCTTACCGCACGGCTGCAGACTTCCAAGCCCACCGTGAAAGCCAACACTTCCAAGAGATCGGCGTTGAAACCATCATCTCGCTCCTGCACCACCCATTAGTATCCACATACGACTCCCCCACCGGAACTTCCGGCATCCGTCCCTCGCAAACTTCTGATCGGCAGTGAGTGGCAGGCTACTTCCGACGGCGGCACCACGGCGTCCACGACCCGGCCACCGGGAAGTGGCTCGCCATCCTTGCGTGGGCGGTAATCGCTTTCAGCCGTTTATGGCTTATTTTCCGCCGCAGTAGCCCCCTGCTGTCATTGGTGACTTCCTGACCGATCCGCGTTCCGGCGGGAAACCGATCAGCCTGAAGACGCTACGCTCCTCTAGCACCGCGGTGGCGATTATTCTGCCCGTACATGAAACGTCTTGGCTACGCGCAAGGCGAGTTCTGCGAAATTTAGGGCCTGCCATGCCTAACGCCTCGGCCGACGCCTACTACCATGCTTGACGATCGTTTCGAGTCTCGCACGGTTATGAACCGTGCCGCTCCTTCCCTATATCCATGGAATTGGGACGTGCTGATCTGCTCTCAGGGAAAGTTTTGGGAGCAGGTCAGCTTCGTGGTTTTCTGCTGTCAGAAGTTTCCTGTGCGCCACTCAGCACGGGCGCCCGGTGCCCGGCTCCGTGGAGCGGGATACGGGACTCGCAATGATCCATTTAGCGGCTGAGCCATGGTGTGTAGGCATGACAGTTCCTTCTCCTATGAACCTCGCTGATTGCGGGTCCATGTCGGCAGCCCACCAGCCGGTGGCAGTGCAGTGATCACCAGTTTGGAGGGCTGCGGTCAGAGCGTTTTCTGCCGCATGGGGGAACCTCATTGGATTTCGTTTCTTCATGACTAACTTCCTTCCCTTATGAGATGTGCGCAACCCGGTCCGGGTGGTTTGAGAGGCCGAAATCGGCACTGTACAGCGGATCGTTGACACCGGTCAGGAGGCTGGTTGCGAGCTGGCCGAGAGCGGGTGCAAATTTGAAGCCGTGGCCTGACAGCCCGGCGATGGTCACAATGCGTCCGCTCGGGTCCAGGTCAACGATGGGTACTCTGCTGACCGTAACGCTCTCGTGGTGCATGCTGTGACGAACCGGTTCGGGTGAGAGATCCGCGAAGAAGGTGGTGGCGTTGCGGCTGATCTCCTCAATGGCGGCTCTGCTGACCGTGGCCGGGACATCGTCGACTGATTCGTACTGGGTGTCGGCTGCTGTGTGTGAGACAACTTTTACGCTGTAGCTGTCCAGCGTTGGTACTCCGAACATGTGAACACCGTCCTGGTCGCGAAGGAATGCCGGGAAAACGTCCGGTGCGTAGCGACTCGGATCGTTCGGCGCGAACCATGTCAACGCGATGTCGGCGACTTTTACGACGTCGCGTAGCTGCGGGCGCAGCTGCGCTGCCCACGAACCGGTGGTGACAACCACCTGCGCGACACGGAGAGTCCGCGTAGCGAGCCGAATAACGATCGCTTCCCCCTGCTCCTCTATGCCCAAAACCGCTTCGCCGTCGATGACCGTCCCGCCAGCTGCTATTGCGGCTTGAACTCCGGCCAGCACAGCAACTTCCGATCGTATGCCGCCCCCCAGGAGGTCAAGCACTGCTTCCGTCCCGTCGGTAACGATGTGTTGTGGATATGTCTTCCGAAGCTCGGTAGTGCTGAAAAAACGATGCGGGAGTTCGAACCGACGGATGCTCTCGAGAGTCGTTTCATAGGGGGCGTGCCCGGGGGTGTCCACGGCCAACATCCCACCGTCAAGAAACAGATGCCGCCCCGTCTTCTTCTCAAGGTCCAGCCACAATTCCCTGGATCGGAGGAGCAAGGGGACGTAACGCCAGCCCTCGTGGTACGCAGCGCGGAAAACCCTGGATTCGCCGGCGTATGAACCATAGGCATGCCCCACCCCCCATTGCTCTATGCCGACAACCTTCAGGTCAGTATCTGTGCACAGCTGCCACATCGCCATGGAGCCCACAGAGCCCAAACCGATCACCGCTACATCGAAATCTTCGTACATTCCCAACTCCATATCCTCACAAGATTGCGGGTAAATCAGCCAACCCGTAGAAACTTTGTGTTCCTCGGTCTACGCTATGGTTCATCAAGCGATGAAAAATAACAAGCCTTGATCCCAACTGGAGGAAACATGACTGATCAACGCATAGATTTTCTGTACCTCAATGAGCAGGACATGGTGGCCGCGGGTGTTACCGACATGGCGTCCTGCGTGGACACCATGGTCGAAATGTTCTCCGCACTAGGTGTTGGCGACTACATCATGGGCGGTGCCAACCGCAACTCCCACGGAGTCTTTCTGGACTTCCCCGAGACCTCTGAATTCCCGAACATGCCACTGGCAGGACCGGATCGCAGGTTCATGGCGATGCCCGCATACTTGGGGGGAAGTTTCGATGCAATCGGGGCGAAATGGTATGGCTCGAACGTCGCAAATCGGGAGCGAGGTTGGCCCCGATCCATTCACATGTACACATTGTCCGATAAAGAATCCGGCGCGCCCTTGGCTGTGATGTCGGCGAACCTTCTGAGTGCGTACCGCACCGGAGCGATTCCCGGCGTTGGTGCCCGGCTTCTGGCCGTTGACAATGCGCGGGTCCTCGGGATGATCGGCCCCGGGGTGATGAACTCGACTTCACTGGAGGCCTTCGTGGTAGCACGTCCCAGCCTCGAAGTAGTCAAGGTGTTCGGCCGCAGCGCAGGCTCAACCAAGGCATTTGTCAACCGAGCAGCCGAACGATTCCCGCACCTCAAGATTGACATAGTCGACAGCGCCGAAGCTGCAGTGCGGGAATCCGACATCGTCAGCGTCGCAACCTCGACCGCTGCCGGTGCGGAGAACTACACATTCATCGAGGAACAATGGATAAAGCCCGGAGCTCTGATATGCCTGCCAGCGACAATCAACTTGGACCCTGACTTCGTGCTGAAGAGAGCGCGTAACGTTGCTGACAGCTCGCGTATGTACGAAAGCTACGCAGAAGAACTTGGCGCACCAGCGCACGACATCGTCGGCATCCTGGGTGTCCTCTGGAATGATCTGATCGCTTCTGGCCGTATGGATCGGAGTTCTATCGGGGACCTCGGAAGTATTGCTGCGGGCCGAGAAGCAGGCCGGGTCTCCGACGAAGAGATTATCCTGCTGGCTATCGGCGGGATGCCCGTTGAAGACGTAGCGTGGGCAAGTGTTGTGTACCGGAACGCCCTTGAACGAGGAATCGGCACCACGCTCATGCTCTGGGATAAGCCACTTCTAACCTAGGATCCGTGAAACTCCCCTCGAGTTGACCTCCCCCACGACTACGAGGCCCAGGCGCGATCCACTCCCACCAGCCCCACAGGGCTCGGCACATGCGGCCCAAACACAAACAACTCATTTTCTAAACCCATCTTTATGAAGAGCAATTGATAGGAGAACAATGTCTGTTCTGGCCGGGCTCACTGCAGCCCTTTCGAGTGGTTCGGTGGAAATCATCGACCTCACCACGCCCCTGAGTTCTGAAACCCCCATCCTGAACCTGCCGCAGCCGTTCGCGAACACGGTGGGATTGTCCGTTTCGCCGGTCAGTAATTTCGACGACGCCGGCCCGGCTTGGGCGTGGAACGACGTCACCGTGGGTGAACACGCCGGAACGCACCTGGACGCGCCGGTGCACTGGATCACCGGCAAGGACGGCAAGTCAGTGGACCAGATAGAACCACACCGCCTGATGGGGCCGGTCGCGGTGATCGACAAGACCGGCGAGGTTTCCGCGAACCCGGATTTCCTGCTGGAACCGGAACACTTTGAGCAGTGGCAGGAGGAGCACGGCACTTTTCCGGAGAACTGCTGGGTCATTTTCCGGACCGGTTGGGCGGCCCGCGGCACGGACGCGGCGGCTTTCGTCAACGCGGACGACGCCGGACCCCACACTCCCGGGGTCTCAGCCGCGGGTGCCAAGTGGCTCGCCGGAAACGCCTCGATCAGCGGTTTCGGTGTTGAGACCGTGGGCATCGACGCCGGTCAGGCCGGTTCGTTGGACCCCATGTTCCCCGTGCACTCGTTCCTCCTGGGCGCGGACAAGTACGGCGTGACGTCGCTGCGGAACGTGGACCGGCTCCCCATCACCGGTGCCACGTTGGTGGTTGCACCGTTGCCCATTGTGGGCGGCACGGGAAGCCCCAGCCGCGTGTACGCACTGATTGAAAAAGATGCGGTGGAGACAGCATGAGCGAGCAGGTACGGGTGTCAACGCTGGTAGGCAGGACGCTGGCGAAGCTCGGCGTCGGCCACGTTTTCGGCGTGGTGGGCTCCGGCAACTTCGATGTCACCGGCACCCTCATGGCCGAAGGCATTCCCTTCACCGCGGCCCGGCACGAGGGCGGCGCTGCCACCATGGCGGACGCGTACTCGCGGATGTCCGGCAAAGTGGGTGTGGTGACCACCCATCAGGGCTGCGGGCTGAGCAACGCGATCACCGGGATCGGGGAAGCCGCGAAAAGCCGCACCCCCATGATCGTCCTCACCGCCGACACCCAGGCCGCAGCCACCAGGTCCAACTTCAAGATCGACCAGGACGCCCTGGCCCGAAGCGTCGGCGCCGTGGCCGAGCGCATCCACTCCCCCGCCACAGCTGTCGCGGACACCGTCAGGGCCTTCCGGACAGCCGTGAATGAGCGCCGCACGGTGGTCCTGAGCCTCCCACTGGATGTCCAAGGTGCCAGTTCGGCGGACGAGGTGGGTGCCGTCGTCGTGCCTGAACCCTTGAAGGTCCGCCCGGATACTGCCGGAGTGCAGCAACTGGTGGCGCTGATCGCCGCGGCGGAACGGCCCGTGTTCGTCGCCGGACGTGGCGGCAGGGGCGCCCGGGAAGAAATCCTGGAGCTGGCGCGGCATGCAGGTGCGCTCGTGGCAACCTCGGCCGTGGCGAGCGGGCTGTTCAACGGCGACACCCACAACCTCGGAATTTCCGGCGGTTTCTCCTCACCGCTGACGGCCGAGCTCATCAGTAGCGCGGACCTGATTGTGGGCTGGGGCTGCGCGCTGAACATGTGGACCATGCGGCACGGGCGACTCATCTCCGCCGGCACCAAAGTGGTTCAAATCGACGTCGAAGATTCCGCGCTCGGCGCCAACCGCCCCATCACCCTCGGCCTGCTGGGGGACTCAGCCCTGACTGCCGCGGATGCGCTGGCGGCCCTGCGGTCCGGGCAATCCGAGCCGGCTGAAAAGTACCGCACTGAAGCCAACGCCCTGGCCATCAAGCAGGGCTCCAGGTGGCGGGACGTGGACACCGAAGACCTGTCCACCGAAACAGCCATCGATCCCCGCGTCCTCACCCGCGAACTCGACACCCTACTCCCCACAGAGCGGATCGTGGCCGTGGATTCGGGCAACTTCATGGGCTACCCCAGCCAATACCTCGCCGTGCCGGACGAGGACGGGTTCTGCTTCACCCAAGCGTTCCAGGCTATTGGCTTGGGCCTGTACACAGCGATCGGCGCGGCCCTGGCCCAACCACACCGGCTGCCCGTGCTGGGCGCCGGAGACGGTGGCTTCCTCATGGGCATCAGCGAACTCGAAACCGCCGCCCGCCTGAAACTGCCCCTGGTCTGCATCGTGTACAACGACGCCGCCTACGGTGCAGAGGTCCACCACTTCGCGTCCGAACACACTCAGGCGGAGCTCTCCAGCGTGGTGTTCCCGGAAACGGACATCGCCGCGATCGCCCGCGGGTTCGGGACGGAAGGAGTCACCGTGCGGACTGTGGCGGACCTGGAGGCTGTGCGCCCGTGGATCGCGGCCTACCAAGCCGGAACCCAGGACCGGCCCCTCGTGATCGACGCAAAGATCGCGTCCGACGGCGGATCGTGGTGGCTGGCGGAGGCGTTCCAAGGCCACTAGCGCGGGGCTCCCCCAAACAACGAATACGTCACAGATCAGGCCGTTCCGGGAATCCGGGACGGCCTGACTTGTGCTATTCGTGAGCGGTTTCAGCTTGGAATCCACCTGACGCAATACGGGCACCTGCGGAAAATTCAAGGACCTCCCCCGCCGTGCGAGCCCGTTAGGGCTCCGGCACAAGCGCGGGAGGTCCTTTTGCTTCTTACTGTGGCCAGGATGGGTATTGGGCAGTAATCACTTCCCGTGGCTAGGCGGCATCGTCTTCGACGTCGGTAATAGAGGCGTAGAGACTTCTGTTCCTCCGTCGCATCCACAAGGCCTGGCAAAGGCCAAAGAGGGGCATGGGGACGAGCAAAAGGAGAAGGAGCACGGAAGTGGAACCAAACTGGGGAGTTCCGTCAGCACCGATATCTCCCACAAGGAGGGGGAAGTTGGACACAATCAGGTATGCGGTAATAGCCAATCCCGCAAAGCCCAAGACTGGAGCGATGAGCGTTTTCCATACATTCCGGTCAAAACGTGTTCGGAGGAAGAAGACGACGACGGCAAGCGCCGTAACCGCCATCAGGAAGGCGATTCCGAACGTAGCCATCCCGGATGTCCAAGCGAGCACCTGAGTTGCTCCGTCGAGACCGAAGAGTCCCGCTAGCAATATTGCAGTCAGTGCAACGCCACTTGTGAGGAGAGATGCCAGTCGCGGTGAGTTGTGGCGATTGTCGACTTCTGAAATCGATCTGGGGAGGAACCCGTGGCTACCTAAGGAGTGAAGGTATCTGGTTACCACGTTATGGAAGGAAAGACTAGCGGCGATGACGCTGGTGAAAAGCAATACGTTGATAATGACTACAGCCACTGGGCCCAAGTAACGATTGGCCGTTTCCATGATCAACGTCGCTGGGTATTGAGTGGCCATCGTCACGATATTGTCGGGGCCCCAAGCCACCACCATGGCCCAGGAACTGAGCGTGTAGAACAGACCCACCAAAATCACAGCTAAGTACGTGGCACGAGGAATCGTCTTGTTCGGCTGCTTGGCTTCATCCCGGAAAATCGCTGTCGACTCAAAGCCCAGGAATGCGGCAAGAGCAAACATCAGACCCAGTGACGGAGAACCGGACAGAATGTGGCTGGCTTCAAATGGTGCGGCGCTCAGGCCGGAGTCTCCCCCCGTCACAATGATGGCAAAAACAATAATCAACACGATCGCTATTTCCGCGACAAGCAGGACGGCCAGCACCTTGGAGCTGAGATCAATATTGCGCAGTCCGACGGCGGCTACCACGGCAAGAGCACCCAAAGCGAAGAACCACCACGGTATTTCCGGTCCGCCGACTGATCGAATGCTCTCGCTGGCCGCAGAACCGAGATATCCGACCAGACCCACTTCAATGCAGAGATAGCTGAAAATTGAAAGGTACGCCGCGGCTAGCCCCGGCGGCTTGGCAAGGCCAAAGGATATGTAAATGAAGAACGCCCCCGTTTTGGGGATGAACTTCGTCATGTGCGTGAAGCCCACCGCAAACAGCAAAAGGATAGTTGCCGCCAGCACGAACATGCTGGGCACCCCTACACCGTTCCCAATCATGAACCCCAGCGGCACCTGGCCGCCTATGACCGATAGCGGTGCGGCGGCCGCCAACACCATCAACACGATCGCTCCGGTGCCAAGGGAACCGTGCAAACGCCTGCGCTCGATCGGTTTGGCAGGGGAAGAGGACGAGGGGGGCATGGTTGAAACAGGGTTGCGTGCAGAAGCCTCTTGGCTCGGACTCGGGTCAGTCATGGTGCCTCCAAAGGTGGGGGAAATCACGTTATTTTCATCACTCGATGAACCATAGCGTAGAGAATGACCCGTGGTGTTTCCACTGTTTTCCCAAAATGTTTTCTTGTGACGACCCGATCGTGGGCTACGCAGCTGCGCCGGCAGCTATGCGACGTCGTAAAAGTCGCCGACATCGCGTTGACTTGGTTCGCGCCGAACGATCCGAGTCGCTACGCACCGGACGTTTTCCCGGCGTTCCTTCGCGACCAGGACGGTGTACACATGTTCGGCGTACCTACGCTGGACAGCTACAGCGTAAAAGTTGTCTCACACACAGCAGCCGACACTCAGTACGAATCAGTTGACGATGTCCCGGCCACGGTCAGCAGGGCCGCCATTGAGGAGATCAGCCGCAACGCCACCACGCTCTTCAGATCACTCACCCGAACCGGATTTACTGGGCCTTATCGCGCATGAGCCGGGGCGATCTCACGGTCAAAGAAATCCCCCAGCATCTGCTCAAAGACGCTGGAAGGATACTGATCAGGCATGAGGACGGCCAAGGCCTGGGCCCCGGAAATCAGCGTTAACAGCATCTTGGCAAGCGAAGTAGTATCCGCTCCCTGGGCAATATCCCCAGAGTCGCTCGCATCTTCCAGCAATCCTACAAACAGGTCACTGACGGCGGCCAGGCCAGCGGCGTTAACGGCGGAAAACCGTTCCGAAGAGGCGCACCGCTCCCAGAACGGGAGCAAAACCCGCGCCTCCAATCGGGCTTCGTCCCCGATTGGCATCATTTCCTTTGCCAGCACCCAGAGCGCTTGGATTCCGGTCCGGGAACCAACTTTTCTTTCGAAGCGATCCTGAGTCATCTTGAAAACATGTTCGTAACTGGCGATCAGAACATCGTTTTTTGAAGGGAAGTAGTGGTTCACGGCGCCATACGCGAGGCCCATCTCTGCCGCAAGGTCGCGCATGGTGGTACCTTCGAAACCATTCCGAGCGATGAGTCGCCAAACGCCTTCGATAATTTCCCTGCGACGCAACGCGTGGTCTACTAGCTTCGGCATGGGTGTTCCTTCCGCCGGGTGCCCACTACCCACTTAGCTTACGTGAGGCCCCACGGGAGGATGGGCTCAAACACGCTTCCATCCGCCAGCGGAATGGCCGAGTTATTCTTCAATCTCCGGGACCCTACTCAACCCCAGCGCTTACGTGACTTTGCTGGCAGGGTCGTAGCCCCGCGGGTAGAAAAGCACGGCATTTCCGCCCTCCAACAAGTCCAAGGCACGGCAAAGCCCAGCGGTTAAACCTTCGAGGATCAGTTGGGGAACCACTAACCGCATACTCTTTGGTCCGCGCGAGGACTCCCCAAAGCACCCCGTCGCCCGTGGCGGCTATTCCGCAAAGATCACCGGGTGCTTGAGATTGGTGATCACTTCAATTCCTTGCTCACTTGGTTGCAGAGTGACCAGGGCAGGGACGCCATCGCTGTTCTCGGCGCGCAGGGGGGTAACGCGATTGGCTTGCCGCAAATATCAGGCAGCAGTAGCCCTCTGGGAACCGTGCATTTATGGTCTCCGCTATGGTCGCGACGCTGCTGCGTCTTTAGCGAGGAGAGTTGCAGTAAGCACAATGTACTCCCGACGCTGATTCGAGCGGTTTGGTGTTTGACCTCCGAATATTTCCTCCACTTGGGGAAGCACGACCCTTGCGCTAGTGAGGGTCACAAGAGTGATTAGGATGTCCCCGGCGGTCGAGGGGTATTCCCGGCAGTGCGTGCTGAAGGCTGCGCACCATGGTTTCCGCTGTGATCCTGCCGTCTTCCGTGACCTGAGCTTGCATCCCCCTTTCCAGACCTTCCCAGAACAGAAGGTGGGCAGTGGCTGGCTGGTTAATGTGAAGGTCGAAGAGAGTTCCAGCGTATTCACCGATTACCGCTGGCCCACACCACGGATAACGCATCGCTCCTCGGCTGCTCTCTGCATTTAGGCAGAAAGGACCGCGCCAAACAACGCTTCTTTTCTGCCGAAGTACTGATAGATCCGCTCCTTGTTGATACCTGCAGCAGCTGCGACCTGATCCACACGCACCGGAAGGGCCCTTAGTGCTGAACTCATTGACTGCAGCCATGAGCAACAATGCCTTTGTCCGCTCGGTATCCCACGCCACGTTGTTCTTCTTCTTCCTGCAGTGGTGTCTAAGATTTCGACCTAAGAGGTACAGAGATGCTCCGCCTCTATCTCTTCGCGGGCTGCATAGCCGCAGGAGCGGACGACCGCGCTCGACAAGGAACTCGTCGAGAACGCCCACGCCGCCAGCATCCTCTCTCAAGACTTCACCGTCGAGGACCTCATGCCGTCTTTCGGATGACAGGCACAGCAAGTCAAGCGCCTGCAGCCCCTGAAGCGTGGCGGCGCGTCATCGAACCCCATTGCTGCCGCCTGGGACCGCATAAACAAATCCCCAGGGCCTTTGCAGCGTGAACAAATCGCTTTGCGGCAATAAGGGCGACAAATAAGCTGCGCAAAAGCGGCCAATCGCCTCCGCTACCGCTCCTTTCACACCTCTGGCATCCAAGGGCGAGTCCGCTGCAAAATCATGCGGGTGGTGCGGGCAGAACTCATGAATTGATGTGAACACGCACAGCTCCGGACAGCAAACACGTAGCGACACTGGAAACGGCGCCAACCCCGTAGACCGCCTTCTGACAGAGCTCCGATCGCAGTCCTCCGAACTGGAACGCTTGCATGCCATCTACGCGGAACTGGAAACCAGGAACGGCCTCCTGCACAACGAGGTCCTGCGCCTGAAGCGAGCCCAGCGAACGAACGTCCAAGACCTCGCCCGTGTGGCAGCCGTTTTGCTACAAATTTCGCGCGCTAAAGGTATTGCCCTCGACCCAGTGACACTCGACATTCTGCGACGGCGCGGCTGGCTCCCATCGAGAAACCGCACGGGAACGCGGCCATGACTATGTCGATCGCCAGGCTCTCCGTACGATCAGGGCTCAAATACCTGATCAAGTCCACGATGCTGGACGACTTCTCCCCTACTCCCCCTGACACCATCAGCTATTACATGAAGACCGGAACACCACAGGGTCGGTGGCTGGGCAGCGGACTACGCGGCATTGCCCGCACATCAGGAGACAAAGTCACTGAATCCGATGCACGTTCGATTTTCCAAAATGCGACCCACCCCGACAGCGAGGAACCGCTGGGAAGGCCCCACGGGCAGCCGCCGATCAGCCCAGAGGCCAGCAATCAGAAAGCGACGAAGCATGCCGTCGCCGGCTTCGACCTCACCTTCAGCGTCCCGAAGTCCGTTTCCGCGCTCTGGGCACTCAGTCCTCGGCACCTCCAGGAGCAGATCATGCAGATCCACCACGAAGCCGTCGAAGCAACGCTGGGGTGGATGGAAGAGCATGTCATCAACCCGAGGACCGGCCGAAACGGAGTGGCACACGTCGGCACCAGAGGAGTGATCGCCGCAGCCTTCGACCATTGGGAGTCCCGCGCCGGCGACCCTCAGCTTCACACCCACGTTGTCGTCGCGAACCGGGTCCAGCGGATCACGGACGGCGCCTGGGTCACCTTGGATTCTCGATCCCTATACAAAGCCGTCGTCGCCGCCAGCGAACACTACAACGGGCTTCTTTTTGACGCCCTGCACACTGCCCTCGGCACGAACACCGACATTCGAGCCCCAGCGCAAAACACTCATAACCCAAGCCAGCAACTCACTGGCATATCTGAAGCCCTTGTCCGCGAGTTCTCCAACCGCTCTAGGCTCATCGATATCGAGACTGATCGCCTGGTCAAACAGTGGACTAGCGAGCACGGAGCTCGCCCGACCGCTACCACCACAGTGAAGCTGCGCCAACAGGCCACCCTCTCGACTCGCACTCCCAAGAATGCCGCGCCGTCACCTTTACGGCAGCTGTCCGCGCAGTGGTGCGCCAGAGCAATGGCTAAGGGTTTTGAGCCCGAATCCGTCGTGGCTTCCACCATTAGGCGCTCCCGCTCACGTCCGCTCAGCATTGGCGACTTCGCCCCGGACTGGATGGCCGCCGTCGGGCTTGTCACCCGGCAGCGTGTAGCAGCCAAGCGCTCAACCTGGAACCGTTGGAACCTGATCGCCGAAGGTGAGCGTGTGTGCGCTGAGATCCGTTGCGCCTCCCCCGCTGACCGCAACGCGCTGATCGATGCCGTGGCCACCGCGGCAGAGCGTCAGTCCGCGCCGCTCAACCAATATCGGTACGGCGTCCCCGCGGATGCCGCTGATGATCTTCGATTCGACGGGCGCAGCGTCTTCGACTATCACGGGTCGCGCCTCTACACGGATGAGTCGACGCTCGCCTACGAGGACGAAATCCTTGCGGCGAAGAACGACGACGGCGGCCCGGCCGTGCCGGTCAATCTCGCCTTCCAGACTCTCACCGTCGAAGGATCACCCCTGCACGATGACCAGCTGACGGCCGCGGCGGATGTCCTGCTGAGCTGCAGCCGGCTCGACGCCATCGTCGGTCCCGCAGTGACCGGTAAGACGACGACCCTTGGCGCGGTCAAAGCAGGATGGGAATCGGGATATGGGGTGGGCAGCGTTGTCGGTCTGGCGCCGGCTGCTGCGAGCGCCGAGGTTCTCGGCTCGGAGCTGCGCATGGTTACCGAGAACGTCACTAAGTGGCTGCATGAATCCGTGGGGTCTGGTGCAGCCGAGCGTACTGATCGATTCTTCCAGGCGGACGATCGACTGCTGAGAGCATCCGTTGCCCGCAGCCCAATCGTCAGTCGACTTCAACAAGAGGTCGCCCGGCTGGCGGCCGAGCAGTCAGTTTGGCAGTTTCATCCCAATCAGCTGGTGATAGTAGATGAGGCCTCCATGGTCTCAACATTTCAGCTGGCAGCCCTGGTCCACCAGACGACGGCAACCGGCGCCAAAATCCTTTTGGTTGGCGATCCGGCCCAGCTCGATTCCATCGATGCCGGCGGTGTGCTTGGTTGGCTTGATCGACAAGGGAAAGCCGCACGCTTGAGCACAATCTGGCGCTTCAAGCATCCGTGGGAACGGTCAGCATCCCTTGGGCTGCGTGAAGGATGCCCGTCTGTGCTCACAGAGTATGAAAACCACGGTCGCATCAGACATGGCCACTACTCGGACATAGGGCCGCAGTGGCCTAGCCGAGCAATGGACGAAGAATGCCGAGCCACAGTTGCAGCTGGGTCGCCGAACAGCCCCTGTCCTTATGAGGTTTTCCGAGTGAACACAGTTCGCAGGTGGCGACATTTCAACCGTGGTTCGTACCGCGCTGTTGCGGCCGCGCGTACCTCTCGATTTGCGAGAAGTTGAAGAGATGCACAGCGAGGGGTTCCAAAGTTGAGAACGCAGCACCTCTTCCGCCCTTCGAAGACCGTTTTTCGTCGTTGTTTCGTGCTTTGATGAAGCGGTGAAGCTAGTGGAAGTAGGCCGCCCAAGAACGTCCGCTGACGGGTGCCGCCGATACCTGTCATACGCCGTTACCTTCGACACGCGGGCCCGAGTGCTCACTGACGAGATCGATCCTGAATGGGAAACCGACGTTATCGCACTCCATGAGGAAAACCGGCGGAACGTTCGAATGGGACTCATTCATCAGTTTGGGAATGAGCACCATGAGCAAAAAATCACTGACTACAGCGCACTGGGGGCGGCGCCTTGGTCTGTGGTAGATCGACACAACCTGTTCATGCAGCAGATTAGAGACTCATTCGCTTTCGGGGCCTACTATCCAGCTTTAGTGGGTGCCTGCGCTTTGGGCGAACGAATCCTGAACGAACTAGTGATCCGCTTGCGAAGTGCGTACGGATCTCATCCTGCGACAGCAGATGTTGCCACCCAGGGGTCCTTCTCCAATTGGAGTTTGTGCATTGGAGCGCTGTTTAAGTGGGGCGTCCTAGACGATCCACTAGCCACGCAGTTCAACGACCTCCGGAAGCTCCGGAACAGGAGCGTTCATTACGGCACACATCTCACCGACTCGAACGGCCGCCTCGATGCACTGCACGCGGTACTGCTAATTCAGCAAACCGTAGAGGCTCTCTTCAAGCCTCATGGTGGGCCTCCGCGGTTCATACCCGGAACAACGGGCCATACGTTCTACAGCTTGAGGGCGGAGAGCGACCCTTTCACGAGCGAGTTCATGTTACCGGCATCAATTCTGGTCAGTCCGAATTTTGAGATGACGTACAACGCGGAAAGAGGCCAGTTCGATGTATTCGACGATGACACCTATCACGAGGAGTTCCCGGAACTGACCGACGAGGAGTTCGCCGATCACCGTAGACTTCCACGACGGAGCATGCATGGCCGTCTTGGAGAGGGGACATAACCGTGGGATCAGGACCACTGCAGACTAGTTATTTGCAAACAAGATTCTGGTCCGAGCCAAATTTTTGTCCACATATCCTTTGATGATGGACTTTACCTCTATCCACCGTGCCGTTGGTGCCGCACCCGCACCTCTGACAGATGACCTTCTAGACAGCGCTGTGGCGGCGGGAGCAGGCGAGACACATGATCTCGACTGGAAATCTCAGCTGCCGCAGATGAAGGCTCTGCCGCAAAGCGAATTCCCAAAAGATGTGGCTGCTATGGCAAACAACGGCGGGGGGCTCATCGTTTATGGTGTGACCGAGGTACAGAAGGCCGCGACAGGTCGTGTTGACGTAGGTGAGCTCCATGAGGGTTACGAAAGAGCGCTCCGTAGCGCGGCCATCACTGCAATAACACCACCCGTGTTCGGGCTCAAGATTCATCGGCTGGGAACGGAGTCCGCGCAAAACCGTGCGGTCATCGTGGAAATTGGCCCAAGCGTTGACGGGCCCCATCTCATCTACAAGAACGAACTCTTTGGCGCACCTATCCGCAATGACGCCGACACGGTTTGGATGAAGGAGCGACAGATCGAGGCTATGTACCGGGCTCGTTTCGACGAAAGAAAGCATGCCGCAGACGCCTTGAGCGCTATGTTCAGTGAAACTTCGGCGGGACGGAGCACTTTTGAAAGGGCATGGCTGATTGGAGTCGCACGGCCCCGCGTCCCACGGTTGCTAGGCCGCATGGACCGCGACGATGCCCGCCACATCCTTAAGAAGGCTGTGCCGCTCGCCTTAAGCTATGCGACCAGCTCCGGAATTCACCCTTTGGAAAATGTGGATGCCCTAAACCCCAGACCTGGACTTCGCCGCTGGGTGGCAGTGAACGCGGCCACCGGCGAACGGCAGTTGTGGAAAGAGGCCTGGACTGGAATTCTCCACGACGGATCCGTAACCCTGGCGGCCGCTGTTGGGGGGCACCGGATGACCAGAGATGAATACTTCGAAGGTCACCAGATTGAAGGGCGCGCCATCGAGTGCGCCATTGCCGATCTTATGGCCCTCTTGAGGAAGACCGCGGAAGCAACAGGAAATGATGAATATGAGGTCCAGGTAGGAATCGAATGGTCCGGAGGAGAGCCTTTGCAAATCCTCACAGTGGACGGCCACGGCCTAGTCTATGAAGGCGTGTCTACTCCGCTTCACCGTTTCGCGCCCGTGGAGGTTTCGATTGCTGCGCGCGGATCGGATAAGGACTTCCACCGGCATACGTATGAACTCGCCCGCGATTGCGTCAACCAAGGTGGCCTCTCGAACCTGCAACTGATCCAGAACCCCATGTCGACTAATCATGCTGAGTAGCCTCGGTTTCCCGTCATTTCAGTGACTAGCGCTATTTTCAACATGGCCTCTGTGGTTCAGGGTTTCGTCACATCGAGTGATTCCGTTCCGCCTTGCGCCGACGATAGCATTTGTCTGGCTGCGCAGCCGGAACAAATGACGTTGCTCAGCCTGGGAAAACATACCGCGAAACTGAACCGTCGCATCAAGCAGTGGGCCTTACCGACGCCTCTGCATTACCCAATAGCAGTTCCAATTCATTAAGGACAGCTTTGACGTCGACAGATGTGAGTCCATCGATGAAGAAAATCTTGTTTCCGATCTTGTTGAGCGACGTTCCCAGAATGACACCGCGAGTTCGATCAGCGATCCAGAATCGATCGTGGAATTCTCCGGAGTGTGTAGTAGTGATGTTTAGGTTTGGCACTGCTCCCCTGAGCGCTGCAGTAACTTCACCTTGCACAACAGATGCGCTGACCCTCTGGTCAATCACGAAATGTAGCGACGATCCTTCCTCAAGTATCGGCGCAATGATTCTCCTTACCGACTCCGCGTAGGTCTTGGCGTCCTTCGTTCTGAGCGATGTGAAAATGTACGGGTCCGTGATGATCAACTCCCCAGCCGGTGCCAAACGACACAGTCGTTGAATGACGAAATCTTCGGCACGCGGCGTCGGCGCCACCGGAGAGACATCCTCGTAGATTTGGACGCGTCGAAGGAATGCGCCGGGGCCTTCCTCACGCAGTTCTTGCTGAACTTCCAGGAGTGTGTACCCCAAATCCAGGGTCATCAGTCGATAGCCGAGCTCTCCAGCCCGTTCGGATAGACGGAGGGCATCGTCATGTAGAGGTTCTGGGTCAAAGCGAAACGCATTTAGCGAACCGGTGTATCGGTACTCGAAGTCTTCCATGAGTACAGCATCTCCCACTGGGCCCCAAGAACACCGGATCACGAGACTCTATACATGGACGTCGATTCAAGCGCTCCCCTGACAAGACCGTCCTTGTGTCCACGCAGCTCGTCATGTTCCAGCGAATTCTTACGGCAATGAACAGTCGCGAATAACCAACGACGAGGTTTGACATGGATTTGGAATTTTTCGAACCCGCAGAAGCTGCGACCCTCATGCGGTGCAGCGAAGGGTGGCTGCGTGACGGCGCTGCTGCGGGACGCTTTCCTCATGCATGCTGGGGCAAGGGCAAGATAGTCTTCACGTCTGAGCACATTGCGGAGATAGCAAGGCTCAGCGAGATACTGCCCGGCACCCACCAGGTGTCCAACGCCCGGGAGAGCAACAACACCAGTACCCGGCTGATCGGCACCAGGGCCCGCAATCGGATGGCGTCCTAACTACAGCCAGGAAGCAACAGCCTCACCGCATGAAAGCGGACACCGAGCGCTCCGTGGCATCCGCCCCAGCCTGCAAGGCTTCCGGCATGAGGTGCCCATAGACACCCTCTGTGGTGCGGGTTGAGGCATGCCCCAGCCGACGCGAGATCGTAAACATGGGGACACCGTCCTGAATCAACCACGAGGCATGGGTGTGCCGAAGATCGTGAATCCGTGGATTCTTCCGCAGGCCGCGATCCTGGGCCGCCTTGACCGCCGGAATCCAGTAGTGGTGCCAGTACAGCTTGTGCACGATCCGTTCACCCTTTGGCGTTGTGAACAGCAGGTCGCCACCAAGGCGGCCGGCCACCAACGGTATGAGCAAGTCCACCAGTGCAGGATTCAACCCGATGGTCCTCTTGCCCGCACCGGTCTTCGTCGGGCCGATGTAGAACTGGTTCTGCCCATCCCGCTTCCACGCCTTGTTAATGCGGGCCGTCGCCGGCTTGCCCAGGAGATCAATGTCCGCGACGGTCAGTGCCGTGGCTTCCCCAAAGCGCGTCCCAGTCATGACCAGGAAGTTGGTGAAATCGCGGTACCGCTCCCCCATCCCGTCCATAATCAGTCCGAACTCCGCATGGGTGAGGAACATCATTTCATCCTCGGCCTTCTCGACGCTCGGCAGTTGCACTCCGCGGCAAGGATTGCGCGTGATGTACCCGAGCATCTCCGCGGTGTTCATCGACGCAGAGATCAGGCCGTGCACATTCTTGATCGTCTTGGGCGACCGCCCCTTGGCCATCATCGACTTCACCCAGTAGGCGATCATCCGGTAGTCGAGCTTGTCGACTGGGACGTGACCGATGACCTTCTGCACGTGGAGGTCCAGCATGGTCTGATACGTCTTGACCGTCCCGCTCGAGGGCCGGATCAGGAGGTCGATGTACTCCTGAATGACTTCCCCAACCGTGGGTATCTTCGCCCTATTGTCCAGAAGTGCCTGCTGGGCGATCTCAAAGGATTGACCGTTCGCATCGAGCAACCGCTTGAGCGTTTCAGCCTCATGCGCGGAGTCGACAGTAATGCCMTGTTGCTTCCGGATCTTGGGGTCGCGCCAGACCACCATGAAGGACGAAGAGCCGTCCCTTTTGACGCGTTTCCGGATACTAGCCACATAAAAATGCTAGTTCCGCGTCAACAGATTTGGGGGTTTTGTCAACAGTCAGGGGCCATATAGGCCCCTGACCTGCGACATTACAGTGCCCGAGGTGGGACTCGAACCCACACACCTTTCGATACCGCATTTTGAGTGCGGCGCGTCTGCCAATTCCGCCACTCGGGCCCGGAATACTGGGAGTTCAGCTGCTCTCATTCCTGTGAGCAACGCGATCCTTTCCCAGCACGCGAAACTACTCTACATGCAGATAGGCTGATTCAAAGAACCGGACGCGCTGATGCAACAAAACCTGCCATCAAAGAGTCCACACTAAGATGGACATGAACCCGCCGAACCTTTTCAAGGAGATCCCGTGACCGAACAGACGGAGTCCACGTCTACAGCCCAGCCGGCCCGACGCGTTGTCGTAGCCGAGGATGAAACCCTCATCCGCTTGGACATTATCGAGATCCTGAAGGGCGAAGGGTATGACGTCGTAGGCGAGGCGGACAACGGCGAGAAGGCCGTGCAGCTGGCTGAGGAACTCAAGCCCGACCTTGTCCTCATGGATGTGAAGATGCCCGTCATGGATGGCATCTCGGCAGCCGAGAAGATCGTCAAGGCCCGCATTGCTCCCGTCGTCCTGCTGACCGCGTTCAGCCAGAAGGAATTGGTGGAGCGCGCCCGCGACGCCGGTGCCATGGCTTACGTCGTCAAGCCGTTCTCCCCCGCGGACCTGATCCCGGCCATTGAGATCGCCCTCTCGCGCCACGAGGAAATCAAGGCCCTGGAAAACGAGGTGTCCGACCTCCAGGAGCAGTTCGCCACGCGCAAGCTTGTAGAGCGCGCCAAGAGCCTCCTGACCACCAAGATGGGCCTGACGGAACCGGAAGCTTTCCGTTGGATCCAGAAGACCTCCATGGACCGCCGCCTCAGCATGCGTGAGGTTGCCGAGACCATCATCAACCAGGTCAACTAACTAAACGCAACGCACGACGCCGGCCGCGTACCTCGCATGGGGTGCGCGGCCGCCGTCGTACTCACCACGAATTAAGAAACCCAAGACAAAACACAGCCGGCCCCCCCAAAAGGCGGGGCCGGCTGTGTCAAAGCTGAGGCTTAGTTCTTGGCCTTGGACTTCTTTTCGGGCCAAGGACCAACAGGTTCCTTACGCGAACCGTCGTCGGTCTTGGAGGTGTCGGCGAGGTCGCCTACCTTGTGGACCTTCAGCGAGTTCGTGGAACCGGCCTGTCCTGGAGGGGAACCGGCTGCGATGACAACCAGGTCGCCTTCGTCCACGAGATCCATTTCCAACAGGCTCTTGTCCACCTGTGCGGTCATCTCGTCGGTGTGGCCCACGGAGGGAACCAGTACCGGCTGGATGCCCCAGGTGAGGGCCAGCTGGTTCCAGACGTGCTCCACCGGCGTGAACGCGAAGACCGGCTTGACCGGGCGGAGGCGCGAAAGGCGGCGTGCCGAGTCACCGGACTGGGTGAAAGTACAGATGTACTTTGCATCCAGCTGGTCGGCGATTTCGACGGCGGCACGGGTGATGGCGCCACCGCGGGTCTTGGGCTTGGTACCCAGCGGGGGTACGCGCTCAAGACCGTGGACTTCGGTGGACTCGATGATCCGTGCCATGACCTTGACGGTCTCGATGGGGTACTGGCCCACGGAGGTTTCGCCGGAGAGCATGACTGCGTCGGCGCCGTCGAGGACTGCGTTGGCGCAGTCGGAGGCTTCGGCGCGGGTCGGGCGCGGGTTGTCGATCATGGATTCGAGGACCTGGGTGGCCACGATGACCGGCTTGGCCCAGCGGCGTGCCAGTTCGATGGCACGCTTCTGGACGATCGGCACCTCTTCGAGCGGAAGTTCGACGCCGAGGTCGCCACGGGCAACCATGATCGCGTCGAACGCGTCGATGATTTCGTGGAGCTGCTCCACGGCCTGCGGCTTTTCGATCTTGGCGATTACCGGCACGCGACGGCCTTCTTCGTCCATGATCTCGTGGACGCGCTTGATGTCGGAGGCATCACGCACGAACGAGAGGGCGATCAGGTCAGCACCGCGCTTGAGGGCCCAGCGGAGGTCGTCCTCGTCCTTTTCGCTCAACGCGGGAACGTTGACGGCAACACCGGGAAGGTTGATGCCCTTGTTGTTGGACACCTTGCCGCCGACGGTGACCGTGGCGACAACCTTGACGTCGTCAACTTCGATGGCGCGCAGCGCCACCTTGCCGTCGTCGATCAACAGTGCGTCGCCGACGTTGACGTCCTCGGTGAGGCTCTTGAGCGTGGTGGAGCAGATGTCCTTGGTGCCGGGAACGTCTTCAGTGGTGATGGTGAAGGTGTCGCCGACAGCCAGCTCGTGCGGGCCGTCAACAAAACGTCCAAGGCGGATCTTGGGTCCCTGGAGGTCGGCCATGATGGCCACGGGCTTGCCCAACTGGGCCGCAGCCTTGCGGACGTTCTCGTAGGTGTTGTCGTGCACGGAGTAGTCGCCGTGGCTCATGTTCATGCGAGCAACGTCGACGCCGGCCTCCAGCACCGCGAGGGTGTTGTCGAAGCTGGAGATAGCCGGGCCGAAAGTTGCCACAATTTTCGCGCGTCTCATATACCTACCCTAAGTAGTTCATGCTGATTGAGTAAAAGATCAGTTCCTGCCGGCGCTATAAGACCGCTATCGCCCGGTCGGTGGGGGCGACCGGTGCCGGGAGAATGGTGCTTCCCATCAGGAACCTGTCCACTGCGGCCGCGCACGCACGGCCTTCCGCAATGGCCCACACAATCAGTGACTGGCCACGTCCGGCATCGCCGGCAACAAACACTCCCTCGGTATTTGTCATGTAGTAGCCGTCGCGGGCTACGTTGCCCCGACCGTCGAATTCTGCGCTGACCTGCTCGGTGATACCTGCCGGCTCAGCGCCGGTAAAGCCGAGGCTCAGGAACACCAGGTCAGCCGGAATAATCCGCTCCGTGCCTGCCTTGGGCAGTCGCTTGCCGTCCACGAACTCAGTTTCGGCAACCTTGACGCCGGTGAGCTTGCCATTTTCACCAACGAACTCAACGGTGGACGCAAGGTACGTACGCTCGCCGCCTTCTTCGTGGGCGCTGGCCATCTCGAACAAGGTGGGGAACGTCGGCCACGGCTGGTGGGCTGCGCGTTCCGACGGCGGCTGCTTGCCGATCGCCAGCGTCGTCACCGACGCTGCCTGGTGGCGGTGGGCGGTTCCGATGCAGTCAGCACCGGTATCGCCACCACCGAGGATGACAACGTGCTTGCCGCGGGCGTCGATGTGGTTCTCCGGGGTCTCCCCCGCCACTACGCGGTTAGCTGGCACGAGGTAATCCATGGCGAAGTGCACGCCTTCAAGGTCGCGGCCCGGGATCGGCAGGTCGCGCGGGACGGTAGCCCCGGTGGCGACAACGACGGCGTCGTAACGGCGGCGCAGCTGCTCCCAGGTGACATCCGTTCCGACGGCGACGCCGGTCCGGAAGCGTGTGCCTTCGGCCTTCATCTGCTCGAGGCGGCGGTCGACCTGTTCCTTTTCCATTTTGAAGTCGGGGATGCCGTACCGGAGCAGGCCACCGATCTTGTCGTCGCGTTCGTACACGGCAACGGTGTGGCCAACACGCGTCAGCTGCTGCGCCACGGCCAGGCCGGCGGGGCCGGAACCAACGACGGCGACCGTCTTGCCGGTGAGGCGCGTCGGCGGAAGGGGCTGGACCCAGTCGTTGTCGAACGCCTGGTCGATGATGGAAACCTCAACCTGCTTGATGGTCACGGCAGGCTGGTTGATGCCCAGCACACAGGACGCTTCACAGGGTGCAGGACACAGCCGGCCGGTGAACTCCGGGAAGTTGTTCGTGGCGTGAAGGCGCTCAATCGCTTCCTCACCCTTGTCCCGCCAAACGAGGTCGTTCCATTCCGGAATCAGGTTGCCCAGCGGGCAGCCCTGGTGGCAGAAGGGAACACCGCAGTCCATGCAGCGCCCGGCCTGGCTCTTCAGGACGCCCTTCTCCTGGGCTTCGTACACTTCTTTCCAGTCCATGATGCGGACGGGAACGGGACGGCGTGGCTGCGTCTCGCGCTGCCGGACTTTCAGAAATCCGCGTGGATCAGCCACCGGTTACCTCCAGGATTCGAGACCATACTTCTTCGCCATCAGGGTCCAGGCCCTCTTCGATGGCGTCGAGACGGGTTTGCAGGACTGCGGCGTAATCGCGCGGCAGTACTTTGGTGATGCGGGCGGCAGTGTCGTCGAAGTTTTCGAGCAGACGGCCGGCCAGGACGGATTCGGTTTCCTCAACGTGCTTGGTGAGCAGGCCGTGGACAATGTCACGATCCTCAGCGTCGAGCTCCAGGAGCTGGAGTTCACCCGTATCCAGGGCAAGCTTGTTGACGCGCTCAGGCTGCAGGTCCAGCACGTAGGCGGTACCACCGGACATGCCGGCGCCGAAGTTGCGGCCGGTACGGCCGATGATCAGCGTCTGGCCACCGGTCATGTATTCACAACCGTGGTCGCCAATGCCTTCGACGACGGCGGTGGCACCGGAGTTGCGGACCAGGAACCGTTCGCCGACCTGGCCACGCAGGAACATCTCGCCGCTGGTCGCACCGTAGCCGATGACGTTGCCGGCGATGACGTTGCGTTCCGCCTGGAAGACGTTGGTACGGTCCGGGCGGACAATGATGCGCCCACCGGAAAGTCCCTTGCCCACGTAGTCGTTGGAGTCTCCGAACATGCGCAGCGTGATGCCGGCAGGCAGGAAAGCACCCAGTGACTGGCCGGCGGTGCCATTGAGCGTGATGTCGATGGTGTCCGTCGCCAGTACATCGGTACCGAACGTCTTGGTCACCACGTGGCCGAGCATCGTGCCCACGGAACGGTCCGTGTTGATGACGTCCAAGGTGATCTTGACAGGCATGCGGTCGCTGAGTGCTTCCTGGGCCATGGTGATCAGGCGCTGGTCGAAGTGCTTGTCCAGCTCGTGGTTCTGGCCGGTCATGTTGCGCAGCGGCACGTCGTCGTCGAACTCGAGACCGTGCAGGATCGGATCCAGGTCCAGGCCTTCGGCCTTCCAGTGGTCGATGGCCTCGCGGGTGTCCAGCATCTCGGCGTGGCCAATGGCCTCTTCGAGGCTGCGGAAGCCAAGCCCGGCAAGGATTTCACGGACTTCTTCAGCGAGGAACTCAAAGAAGTTGACCACGAACTCGGGCTTGCCATTGAACCGGGACCGAAGTTCAGGGTTCTGCGTGGCAACACCCACCGGGCAGGTGTCCAGGTGGCAGACACGCATCATGATGCAGCCGGAAACCACCAGCGGAGCAGTCGCGAAACCATACTCCTCGCCACCCAGCAGGGCAGCAATGACGACGTCGCGGCCGGTCTTGAGCTGACCGTCCACCTGAACCACCACGCGGTCGCGGAGGCCGTTAAGCATGAGGGTCTGCTGGGTCTCGGCCAGTCCGAGTTCCCACGGCACGCCCGCGTGCTTAAGCGAGTTAAGCGGCGAGGCGCCGGTACCGCCGTCGTGACCTGAAACAAGCACGACGTCGGCCTTGGCCTTCGTGACGCCGGACGCCACAGTACCGATCCCGACTTCCGAAACCAGCTTCACGTGCACCCGGGCCGAAGGGTTGGCGCGCTTGGCATCGTAGATGAGCTGCGCGAGGTCTTCGATCGAGTAGATGTCGTGGTGCGGGGGCGGGGAAATCAGCCCGACGCCGGGAGTGGAGTGACGGGTCCGGGCTACCCAGGGGTAGACCTTCTGCGCCATCAACTGGCCGCCTTCGCCGGGCTTGGCGCCCTGTGCCATCTTGATCTGGATGTCGTCGGCGTTGGTGAGGTAGAGGCTGGTGACACCGAAACGGCCTGAAGCGATCTGCTTGATGGCAGAACGGCGTTCCGGATCCAGCAGGCGGTCCACGTCCTCGCCGCCTTCGCCCGTGTTGGACTTGGCACCCAGACGGTTCATGGCGATGGCCAGTGTCTCGTGCGCTTCCTTGGAGATGGAGCCGTAGCTCATCGCACCAGTGGAGAAACGCTTCACGATGCTGGAAACGGACTCCACTTCTTCCAGCGGCACAGGCGGACGGACGCCGTCCTTGAACTTGAGGAGCCCACGCAGGGTCATCAGGTTCTCGGATTGGTCGTCAACGCCCTTGGTGTAGGACTTGAAGATGTCGTAGCGGCGTTCGCGGGTAGCGTGCTGCAGGCGGAACACTGTCTCCGGGTTGAAGAGGTGCGGTTCGCCGTCGCGGCGCCACTGGTACTCGCCACCGCCGAGCAGCGGCTGGTGCGGGTGCTCGATGCCACCTTCGGGGTACGCCATCTGGTGGCGTGCCGAAACCTCCGCGGCGATGACATCCAGGCCAACGCCACCGAGCTGGGAGTGTGTGCCGGAGAAGAATTCGTCCACGAGTTCCTGGGACAAGCCCAGCGCTTCGAAGGTCTGGGCACCCGTGTAGGAAGCCACGGTGGAGATGCCCATCTTGGACATGATCTTCAGGACACCCTTGCCCAGGCCCTTGATGAGGTTGTAGACGCCGTCTTCCGGGGTCACGCCCGTCACGTCACCGTTGGAGATCAGCTGTTCCACCGATTCCATGGCCAGGTACGGGTTGACAGCGGAGGCACCGTAACCGATGAGCACGGCAACGTGGTGCGTCTCGCGGACGTCACCGGCTTCGACCACCAGGGCGGTCTTGGTGCGGTTGGCGCTGCGAAGCAGGTGGTGGTGGACCGCGCTGACCAGCAGGAGCRAGGGAATCGGTGCCCACTGGGCGTTCGAGTCGCGGTCGGACAGCACCACGTACTGGACGCCACGGTTGATCGCGCCGGATACCTGCTCGCAGATCTCCGTAAGGCGGGCACGGAGTGCCGCTTCCCCACCCTCGGGGCGGTAAAGGCCACGGACCTTCATGGCGATGCGGTCGCCGTCGGGGCTTTCAATGTTCGCGATCTTGGCGAGCTGGTCGTTATTGATCACGGGGAACGGCAGCGAGATCTGCGGTTGGCGGACTTGCTTGCCGTCCAGGAGGTTGCCGTTGGGACCGATGGCGCACTTCAGGGAAGTCACCAATTCTTCGCGGATGGCATCCAGCGGCGGGTTGGTGACCTGGGCGAAGGACTGCACAAAGTAGTCGAACAGCAGACGCGGACGCTTTGACAGCACAGCTACCGGAGTGTCCGAACCCATGGCGCCCAGGGGCTCGGCACCGGTGCGGGCCATCGGTCCAAGCAGGATCTTCAACTCTTCAGTGGTGTAGCCGAAGGTACGCTGGCGGATGTTCACCGATGCTGCCGTGTGGAGCACGTGCTCACGCTCGGGAAGCTCGTTGATGTCGATCAGGTTGTCCTTGAGCCACTCGGCCCAGGGGTTGGCAGCAGCTACCTCGGCCTTGACCTCGGCGTCGTCAATGATGCGGCCGGCTTCGGTGTCCACCAGGAACATCTTGCCGGGAGCAACGCGACCCTTCTTGACCACGTTGGAGGGCTCGACCTCGATAACGCCAACTTCGGAGGCGAAGATGATCAGGCCGTCTTCGGTGATCCAGTAGCGTCCCGGGCGCAGGCCGTTGCGGTCCAGCGTGGCGCCAACGAGGCTTCCGTCGGTGAAGGACACGGCAGCGGGACCATCCCACGGCTCCATGAGGAGGGAGTGGTACTCGTAGAAGGCACGGCGTGCCGGATCCATGGTGGCGTGGTTCTCCCACGCCTCCGGGATCATCATCATGATGGAGTGCGTGATGGGGCGCCCTGAGAGCCACAGCAGCTCGGCCACCTCATCGAAGGAGGCGGAGTCAGATGCACCCGGGGTGCAGATCGGGTACAGCTCTTCCGGGACCGAACCCAGCAAGGGGCTGGCCAGCTGCGACTGGCGGGCACGCATCCAGTTCCGGTTGCCCTTGACCGTGTTGATCTCACCGTTGTGCGCGATAGTGCGGAACGGCTGTGCCAGCGGCCAGGACGGGAACGTGTTGGTGGAGAAGCGCGAGTGGACAATGGCCAGCTTGGTCTTGAAGCGCTTGTCCGAAAGATCGGGGTAGAACGGCTCCAGCTGGGCCGTGGTCAGCATGCCCTTGTACACGATGGTGCGCGAGGACAGCGAGGGGAAGTACACGCCAAACTTGTTCTGGGCGCGCTTGCGGATCCGCCAGGCGCGGGAGTCCAGCTCGTTGTGCTCAAGCTGCTCACCGTTGGCAGAGGCGAAGAACGGCTGGGAGAAGTAGGGCATGCATGCCCGTGCCATGGCTCCCACGAGGTCAGCGACCACAGGAACCTCACGCCAGCCAAGGACTGTAAGGCCTTCGTCGGCGGCAAGTGCCTCGATGCCGGCTTTCGCTGTCGCAGCTTCGCGGGCTTCAGCCGGAAGGAACGCGGTACCCACCACGTACTGTCCGGGTGCCGGCAGTTCAAATTCGGTGACGGCGCGGAAGAACTCGTCGGGGACCTGCATCAGCAGGCCCGCTCCGTCGCCGGTTCCTTCGTCGGCGCCCACGGCGCCGCGGTGTTCGAGATTGCGGAGGGCGGTCAGTGCCGCTTCCACGATGTCGTATCCCGGTTCCCCGCGGAGCGTGGCAATGATAGCCAGGCCGCAGGCGTCCTTCTCCTTATCAGGGTTGTAAAGACCCTGGGCCTCCGGGAGCGCAGCAAAACGCTTGAACGGAGACATGGCACCCTGCGGTTCGATATTTTCGGACCAACCGGGGTTATGAAGATGGGTCATGGGAGACGTCCTTCCTCGAGATCGTGCGTATGGAAGGGACAACGTTGGCCCCACCTTGCCTGCCCTGTGACGGGCACAACAAAGCGCTAGTTATTGGAATTGTAGGCCAGTCGATCCAGCGCAACGAACAGTTACGCAGACCTCTGGCCCCGGCTTGACCAGTGAACATCGGTATGCTGCGATCCGGTTTCCGGGGTGCCACGACGCTGTGGACTGGGCCCTACGAGCGGTGACTCTGTTGCCCCTTTACCTTCGGCGACTACTTGGTGTCGTCAGCCCCAGGCGAGGATCCGGATGTTTTCCTGGCGGCGGTGGCATCAGATGAGGGCTCCGTTGTGGACGTGGTGTCCTGGACGGTCTTCACTGATGCATCCCGCGGCCCGTCGACGTTGCCCGGATCACTTTGGTTATCTGGGAGATTATCACGCGAACCACTATCCGAGACAGGTGCGTCCACATCATGACTGGTGACGCTCGTCACCGTCGCGGGGTCCTTGATGGCCTCTTTTTTCGGCTCGCGCCCTGGCAGATAAGGAGTGTCCGGCACCGGTCGGCCGCGCCGGGCGAGCAGCAGGAAGATAACCAAGGCCGCGATGAAGACAAAGATGCTGGTCCACACATTGAGACGGGTCGTGATTCCGAAGAGGGTGATCTGCTCGGCGTCGTCGATTCGGAGCGCTTCGATCCATACGCGGCCCAGTGTGTAGTACATGGCGTAGAGCCAGAACAGCCGGCCCCAGCGGAAGGCGAATTTCTTGTCCAGCACCAGGAGGAGCGCTACGCCGGCGAGGTTCCACAGCATCTCGTAGAGGAACGTCGGGTGGAAGAGGGTTCCGGCGGCCATGTCGGGCGGGAAGTTCGCGTTGGAAGGATCGATCTCCAGGCCCCACGGCAAAGTGGTGGGCGCGCCGAAAAGTTCCTGGTTGAACCAGTTCCCCAGTCGTCCGATGGCCTGCGCAAGAAGCAGGCCAGGAGCAGCGGCGTCCAGGAAGGACGTCAGCCGGACACCGGCACGACGGCATCCGATGCATGCGCCCACGACGCCGAGGACCACCGCGCCCCAAATGCCCAGCCCGCCGCGCTGGATCTGGGGAATCAGCGAGAGGTCGCCGGTGCCGTCGAAGCCCGGGCCAAAGTAGGCATCGGGCGAAGAGAAGACGTGGTACAGGCGACCGCCGATAATTCCGAATGGAATCGCCCAAATGGCGATGTCCCACAGGCTGCCTTCGGGCGCGCCGCGTTGCTTCCACCGGGCAGACGTCAGCCAAAGGCCAACAATGATGCCCGCCAGGATGCACAAGGCGTAGGCGTGGATACGCAACGTCCCCCACGGCAGCGGAATGTCGAAACCGGACCATGATGGGCTCGGGATACTCAAGGGGACCATTGCCGCTGCGTGGAGGACCGTCTGCATGCGCTTCGCTGTTTCCTTTTCTAGGCTTCTGCAGCTGCGCGGCCCAAGCCGGCGCTGAGGTTCTTGGTGAGTTGCCCGACGGCGTCCACCCCGCCATCGCGGAGGGCTGCCACCAGGGCGGTGCCTACAATGACACCGTCGGCATAGGCAGCAATTTCACGGACATGGTCGGGACTGGAGACACCCAGGCCTACGCATACCCGATCCGCACCGGCTGCGTGGGCACGGGCCACCACCTCTTCGGCAGCGCTGCTGACGGAGGTGCGGGCTCCGGTGACACCCATGATCGAAACAGCGTAGACAAAACCGCGGCTGGCCTTGACCGTCATGTCCAGACGTTCAGGAGTGGACGACGGGGCCACGAGGAACACCCTGTCCAAGCCGTACCTGTCCGAGGCCTCGAACCATTCTGCAGCCTCATCGGGAACGAGGTCGGGAGTAATGAGACCTGCTCCCCCGGCTTCTGCCAGACGGCGCGAGAACTCGTCCACGCCCATGCGCATGACCGGGTTCCAGTACGTCATCACCAGGACGGCAGCATCCGTAACTGCGGTAATCCCTGCAACGACTTCGAAGACGTCGGCTACGCGGAAACCGTTCGAAATCGCTTCGGTAGTGGCCGCCTGGATGACAGGACCGTCCATCACGGGATCGGAGTACGGGATTCCGATCTCAATGAGATCGGCGCCGTTCCGGGCAAGCGCGATGCCGGCCTCGATGCTTTCCTTGACCGTGGGGTAGCCGGCGGGCAGGTAACCCACCAAAGCGGCGCGGCCTTCGGCCCTGGCCTTGTCAATGGCCGCAGCGGACTTGCTGGCTGTTGATTCGTTCATCAGTTCTGGTCCTCGTTGTCATCCGCGGATGCTTCAGAGGCTCGCTCTGAAGGGCCCTTGGGCTTACGGGTGGACAGGGTGGTCCCCTTGACGTGCCCCTCGTCATCCAACATGTTGAACCATGCGGCGGCGGTTTCCACGTCCTTGTCGCCTCGCCCGGACAAGTTCACGATGATAGTGACTTCCGAGGGGTCTTCCTTGCCTTCCGTGAGGCGGTGGCCGATCTTGATGGCACCGGCCAGGGCATGCGAGGACTCGATGGCGGGGATGATGCCCTCTGTCCGGCAGAGCAGGCTGAAGGCGTCCATGGCTTCGGTGTCCGTGACGGCCTCGTAGGTGACCCGGCCGATGTCGGCGAGGTATGAGTGCTCGGGGCCAACGCTGGGGTAATCAAGACCGGCAGAGATGGAATGCGACTCGATGGTCTGGCCGTCTTCGTCCTGCATGAGGTAGGAACGGGCGCCGTGCAGCACACCCGGGCGGCCAAGGGAGATGGCCGCAGCGTGACGGCCGGTTTCCACACCCTCGCCACCGGCTTCAAAGCCGTAGATCTTCACGGAAGCATCATCGAGGAATGCGTGGAACAAGCCGATGGCGTTGGAACCGCCACCGATGCACGCACAGATGGCATCAGGAAGCTTGCCCGTCTGTTCCAGGATCTGGCTGCGCGCCTCTTCGCCGATGACCTCGTGGAAGTAGCGGACCATGGCCGGGAACGGGTGCGCTCCGGCGGCAGTACCCAGGAGGTAGTGCGTGTCCTCGACGTTGGAGACCCAATCGCGGAGGGCGTCGTTGATGGCGTCCTTGAGTGTCTGCGAACCGTTGGTCACGGGCACGACTGTGGCACCAAGAAGCTGCATGCGGGCGACGTTGAGTGCCTGGCGGCGGCAGTCTTCGGCACCCATGTAGACCACGCACTCAAGTCCCAGCAGCGCCGCAGCCGTGGCACTTGCGACGCCGTGCTGTCCGGCTCCGGTTTCGGCAATGACGCGGGTCTTGCCCATCCGCTTCGCCAGGAGCGCCTGGCCCAGGACGTTGTTGATCTTGTGGGAACCGGTGTGGTTGAGGTCCTCACGCTTGAGGAAGATGCGGGCGCCACCGGCATGCGCCGAGAAGCGCTTGGCCTCGGTCAACAGCGAAGGCCTGCCCGAGTAGTTCTTGTTGAGGTCCTTCAGCTCGGCGATGAAATCGGGATCGGCCTTGGCTTTTTCGAAGGTGTCCTGGACTTCATCCAAGGCGGCAATGAGAGACTCCGGCATCCAGCGTCCGCCGTAGCTGCCGAAGTAGGGTCCCGATGCGTTGCGCAGCGAAGGGCCACCTTGCAGGAATGCGTCTGCCGCATTCTCTTCTGAGCCGGCTGTTGGCGCGTCGACCATCAGTCTCACCGTCCTATTCCAGTTAGTTCTTTGGGTAGTTCCACGTGCCACAAGGCAGCCACGGGCTGGTGCCCGGGCTGCCTCATGACTGCTCGCCGTAATTCAGTAACTGCCTCAGTTCCTGACGGCGATGGCGGCAGCTCCTGCTGCCTTGAATTCGGTAATTCGTTCACGCGGGGTTGAATCGCTGACCAGCGCTTCGCCCACCAGGATGGCATTGGCGCCATTGGCTGCGTAATGCGCGACGTCGTCGGCACCCCTGACGCCAGACTCCGCGACCACGACTGCCCCGGCCGGAATCAAACCGGCCAGCGAACCGAAAACCGAGCGGTCGACATCGAGCGTCTTCAAATTGCGCACGTTGATGCCGATGATCCTGGCGCCGGCCGCAACCGCCCGCTCGATCTCCTCTTCGGTATGGGTCTCCACGAGCACGCTCATGCCCAGTTCATGGCTCAAGGCACTGAACCGGACGAGTTCGGCGTCGGTCAGCGCTGCGACGATGAGCAGGATGAGGTCGGCACCGTGGGCACGGGCTTCCCAGATCTGGTACTCGTCAACTGTGAAGTCCTTGCGGAGCAACGGCGTTTCGACGGCGGCACGCACGGCATCGAGGTCGGCCAGCGAGCCGCCGAAGCGGCGCTGTTCGGTCAGCACGCTGATGACGGAGGCGCCGCCGTCCGCGTACTGCACTGCGAGCGATGCGGGGTCTGCGATGGAAGCGAGGTCGCCCTTCGACGGACTGCGGCGCTTGATCTCTGCGATGACTTTGAGGTCGTTGCGGTCGGATGCGGGTCCGCCCAGGGCTCCCCAGGCATCCCGTGCAGGTGCAACACCGGCGACGCGGTCCTTTAGCTCCTCGAGGGACACTTGAGCCCGGCGGCCCTCCATGTCCTCCTTGACGCCAACGATGATGTCATCAAGAACGGTCACGATTAGTGGCCGTTGTTCTGCAGCTTGCTGCCGCCCACTCCGTAGCCCGCCTTGCGCATAACCAGGCCAACAATCAGGCCGATAACCATGACAACCAGGCCGCCGACGAAGATCGGGGTGCTGGCGATGACGAAAGCGATGGAGGAAATCAAGGCACCAACCAGCATGACAATCACGCAGGTCCAGGCAGCCGGGCTGTTTCCGTGACCGATGGCGTCAGCGTGGCTGGCCATGGTGGATTCAGTTTGGTTTGCGGACACTGTGGTTTTGCTCATGTGAAATCTCCTCAGGATGAATACTGCTTACATTCTGCCATTTATTGACGTCAGCCGGGGACATGGACCGACGTCCGGGGCAACGGTGGCGGCAAAGTCGCAACGAAGCTGCGCGAAACCCGCTCCCGGCTGCCTACGTAGGGTCCTCGCCGCGCGACAGGCTGTCCCAGCTGTCGATCTCATCCACCGGTTCGCCGTCATTCCTGACGGCATTGGTGTCGTACTTGGTGCGGGTCTTCCAGTAACGCCCGGCCACCGGCAAGCCCACCGCAACCACTGCCAGCAGGACCCCGGCAACTATGGCTACTACGGGGAAGGCCGTCGCAGCGACACTCGCCTGTCCACCCGCAAGGCCCGTCGCAGCTGCAATGGCACCCTGCGCTGCGCCGAGCGGATCGGTCAGCACGGTAGTGGCCGCCAGGATGATCCCTACCGCGGACAAAGCAATGATGACCGCAATAATCCAGCGCGCCACCTTGCCTGCAATGGATGCCGCCAGGCCACCGGCCAGGGCCACCAGGGCCAGAGCCGTGACTGCGGTAGCAGCCTTGTTTCCGGGAACCTGGAGGTTGCTGCTGGATACACCGGAGGGGTCAAGCTGCACTTCAATCCAGGTCTGGGTGGTGGTTCCGAAGACAGCGAGGGCCAGCACGACCGCGGCGAGCACCAGTGTGGATTTACGGGCCCAGCGCGGTGAAGTCCTGGCGGGAAGTGCGGATGCGGCGGCGCTCACGAGGCAGGCGTCCCGTCGTCGGGAACTTCGGCCCGGCCGGCGTCCACCGCAATGTTCTGCAATGAGCCTGCGGTGTGCACGGCGCGAAGCGGCGCAGCTGCCTTGTTTACCGTTTCAAGCGCTTCCGAAGGCTTGTGCGAATCGGCCACGATCCCACCGCCGGCCTGCACATAGGCGCGGCCCTCACGGAGCAGTGCCGAACGGATGGCAATAGCCATGTCCATGTCACCGGCGAAGTCCAGGTAGCCCACCACGCCACCGTAGATGCCGCGGCGGTGCGGTTCGAGTTCATCGAGGAGCCGCAGCGCACGGGGCTTCGGGGCGCCGGACAACGTACCTGCCGGGAAGGTTGCCCTGAGGACGTCGTATGCCTTGGCGTGGGGAGCAAGCTGCCCCACCACAGTTGAAACGAGGTGCATGATGTGGCTGAAGCGCTCCACTTCCATGAACTGGGTGACATCGACTGTCCCGGCCACGCACACTTTGGAAAGGTCGTTACGGGACAAGTCCACCAGCATCAGGTGTTCCGCGCGTTCCTTCTGGTCCGCGAGCAACTCTGTGGCCAGGGCTTTGTCGGCCTCTACAGTCTTCCCACGGGGACGTGAACCGGCGATGGGGTGCGTGATGACTTCCTCACCGGTCACTGTCACCAACGCTTCCGGCGAGGACCCTACAATCGAGTACTCGCGGCCGTCTGCATCTTCGAGGCTGAAGAGGTACATGTAGGGGCTGGGGTTGGTGTTGCGCAGCACGCGGTAGACATCCAGGGGATCTGCGGCGCATTCCATCTCGAAGCGGCGCGAAATCACCACCTGGAACACTTCGCCGTCAACAATCGCTTCCTTGCCACGGTCGATGGCTTCCAGGTACTTCGCTTCCTCCCAGCGTTCCTGCACGCTTGAGGCAAAGTCCAGGGCTGCCGTGTCCAAAACGGAAACAGGCTGGGGAACGGGCGTGCTGATCTGGTCCAGGAGCGCTTGCACTCGGGCCACGGCATCGTGCCAGGCATCATCCATGCGTTCGCTGCTGCCGTCGAAGTTGATGGCATTGGCGATCAACAGAACAGTGCCGTCGACGTTGTCATGAACCGCCATGTCGGTGACCAGGTTCAGCGCCATCTCCGGCAACTGCAGGTCGTCCTCTGGTGGGGACGTCAGGCGTTCCCAGTGGCGCACGGATTCCCAGCCAAGGAAGCCGACCAGGCCGGAGGTGAAGGGCGGAAGGCCCTCGAAACGATCGGTCTGCAGTGCGGCAATCGTGTCGCGGATGGCCTCCACCGGGTTCCCGGAAACTGGCACGCCGACGGGCGGCTCACCGATCCAGTGTGCCTGGCCGTCCTTGGTGGTCAGGGTTGCGCGGGACTTTGAACCGATGAACGAATAACGCGACCAGGCCCCGCCTACTGCTGCTGATTCCAGGAGGAAGGTGCCAGGCTGTCCCTTGGCGAGCTTCCGGTAAAGGCCAATGGGGGTTTCTGCATCGGCCAGGACTTTGAGCCGCACGGGGATGACACGGCTGTGGACGGCGAGTTCCCGGAACTCTTCCAGGCCCGGGCTGATGATTCCAAGGTCCTGCATGGCTATTGTTCTCCGCCTTTTGGTATGAGGTGGTGCGTCAGTGGTAAGTGCTGGGTGCCTTAGTCGCGGTGGCCCGTTACGACTGTAAAGTCGCGACCGTCGAAGCAGGTCCGGGTTCCGGTGTGGCAGGCTGCGCCGATCTGGTCCACGCGGATCAGGAGGGCGTCGCCGTCGCAATCAAGGGCGACGGACTTCACGAACTGTACGTGTCCGGAAGTGTCGCCCTTACGCCAGTATTCCTGGCGGGAGCGGGAGTAGAACGTGACGCGCCCGGTGGTCATGGTGCGGTGCAGTGCCTCGTCATCCATCCACCCGAGCATGAGGACCTCGTTGGTGTCGTGCTGCTGCACAATAGCAGCAACCAGGCCGGCGGAATCGCGCTTGAGAGCGTCCGCGATCTCCTGCGGCAACGGACCCGCGGGGTCGCTGGAAAGCTCCACGGCGGGAGAGGGGCTGGGGGCGGACTGCTCTGACATCAGATCAAGTCTAGTGCCTTTGACGGGACTGGCGGTCCTGCGGCGGTTCCACTGCGCAAGAGCGCTCCGATCGTGCTAGTTTCACAAGTGATGCATTTCGTCGATCCCTCCCGAGAAGTACTGGCCGAAACCCTGCTGGCGGCCGGGCCTGACTCCCCCACGCTCTGCGAAGGCTGGCGGACCCGTGACCTTGCCGCGCATTTGTACTTGCGGGAGCGGAAAATCGCTGTCGGTCTTGGCCTGTTGATTCCCAGTCTTGGCAAGGCATCGGAAAAAGCCACCTCCAAGCTGGCCTCCCAGCTTAAGACCACGGACGCTTACGCGGACCTCGTCAAGACGTTCCGCTCCGGGCCTCCGGCTTTCTCTCCTTTGAAGATCAAGGCGCTGGACGAGACCTCCAACCTCATCGAGTACTTCGTGCACACCGAGGACATCCGCCGCGCTGGCGACAGGTGGGCGCCGAGGGCACTGGACGAGGCCTATTCGGATGCACTCTGGAATGACCTCATCAAGCGTGCAGCGTTCCTGTACCGCGGCGTGGACCTCGGCATCGTCCTTGTCAGGCCCACGGGGCCGCGGCATGTGGCCAAGCGCGCACCCGTATCCGTCGCCATCGTTGGCGAGCCGGGCGAGCTTCTCATGCACGCCCACGGCCGCACCAACCAGGCCCTGGTCACCTTCGAAGGCCAGCCGGACGCCGTCGCGCTCTTGCAGTCAGCGGACATCGGCCTTTAACCAAGCAACGCGGGGTCGCTGATGGCCCATCCCGCAAGGGATGATGGCCATCAGCGACCCCGCGTTTGCGTTGCCTAGCGGACTTCGAAGCCGGCCTCGCGGATCGCGGCCTTGACCTGAGCGATCATGTCATCCGGACCGAAGTGGAACACCGAGGCGGCCAGCACAGCGTCAGCCCCAGCCTGCACAGCGGGCGGGAAGTGCTCCGGGGCACCGGCACCGCCCGAGGCGATAATCGGGATATTCACGGCTGCCCGAACCAAACGGATCAGCTCAAGGTCGAAGCCGTCCTTGGTGCCGTCGGCGTCAATGGAGTTGAGCAGGATCTCCCCCACTCCCCTGTCCGCGGCTTCCTTCGCCCAGGCAATGGCATCGATTCCGGTACCGGTCCGGCCGCCGTGCGTGGTGACTTCAAACCCGGACGACGTCGGGGCGTCGCCTTCCCGGGTCCGGCGCGCGTCGACGGAGAGCACCAGGACCTGGGAGCCGAAGTGGCGGGTAATTTCATCGATGACATCGGGCCTGGCAACGGCGGCTGTGTTGATGGACGCCTTGTCCGCACCAAAGCGCAGGAGCTTGTCCACCTCGGCCACCCCGCGGACGCCACCACCCACGGTGAGGGGAATGAACACTTCCTCTGCGGTGCGACGGACGACGTCGAACGTTGTTTCGCGGTTCCCTGACGACGCCGTGACGTCCAGGAACGTCAGTTCGTCTGCCCCGCCGTTGTCGTACCGGTGGGCGAGTTCCACAGGGTCTCCGGCGTCGCGAAGGCCTTCAAAGTTGACACCCTTGACGACGCGGCCGGCGTCCACGTCCAGGCATGGAATGACGCGTACGGCTACAGCCATGTGCTGCTCCTCAGTTCTGCTGGGCTCTAGTCGGTCAGTGTGGGTCAGATCCGGCAGGCGTGGATGCTGCTGACCAGGATGGCGCGCGCGCCGAGGTCGTAAAGCTCATCCATGATGCGGTTGGTTTCCTTCTTGGGGACCATGGACCGCACGGCTACCCACTCGGAATCGCGAAGCGGCGAGACCGTGGGCGATTCAAGTCCGGGAGTCAGCGCCGCGGCGTCTTCCACGAGGTCCTTGCGGATGTCGTAGTCCATGAGCACGTACTGGCGCGCAACCAGAACGCCTTGAAGGCGGCGGATGAGGATGTCGATTTCCTTCGCGGTCCCGTTGGCTGCGCCAGCGGAGCCCGTACGACGGATCAGGACGGCTTCGGACTTCAGGATGGGGTCGCCGAAGATCTCCATGCCGGCGGCCTTGAGGGTATTGCCGGTTTCCACGACATCGGCAATAGCGTCGGCCACGCCCAAGCGGACGGATGATTCCACGGCCCCATCGAGACGGACCACTGTGGCGTTGACGCCGCGTTCAGCGAGGTAGTCACGCAGGAGGCCGTCATAGCTTGTGGCCAGCCGCTTGCCTTCAAGCTGCTCGACGCCGGTGAAGTCACCAACAGGGCCGGCGAAACGGAAAGTCGAAGGCGCGAAGCCCAATGGGAGCAACTCTTCGGCTTCCACCTTCGCGTCAAGCAGGAGGTCCCTGCCGGTGATGCCGACGTCCAGGGTTCCCTGGCCTACATAGACGGCGATGTCACGGGGACGGAGGAAGAAGAACTCAATGTCGTTGTCAGGATCAACCATGACCAGTTCGCGGGAGTCGCGGCGCTGGCGGTAGCCGGCCTCGGAGAGCATTGCCGAGGCGGCTTCGGACAGGGATCCCTTGTTGGGGACTGCTACACGGAGCATTGGGAGAGACTTTCTTTTTGGAATGGAGGTTTCAGGCACATCGGCCACGCGGCTGACTCCGCTTGCAAAGCGTGCGGAGGGGCGTGGCTAGAGATGCTTGTAAACGTCTTCCAGGCTGAGGCCCTTGGCGAGCATGAGGACCTGCAGGTGGTACAGCAGCTGGGAGATTTCCTCAGCAGCGGCCTCGTCCGATTCGTACTCCGCGGCCATCCAGACTTCGGCGGCCTCTTCGACCACCTTCTTGCCGATGCCGTGGATTCCGGAGTCCAGCTCGGCTACCGTGCGCGAGCCTGCCGGACGGGTCGCTGCTTTCTCACTCAGTTCTGCGAACAGCGTCTCGAAATTCTTCACGCCCTCCAGACTACTTGCTCCGGGCCCGGCGCCGCTTGTTGGGGCGCTGCATGACGAAGGGGATGTGAGTGAACACACACTCACATCCCCTCCGTTCGCGCTGGAATCAGCTGTATTGCTTGAGCGTCACAGCGGTTGCCAGGGCAGCGGTGACCGCCTCGTGGCCCTTGTCCTCCTGGGAACCCGGGAGGCCGGCCCGGTCAAGGCCCTGTTGTTCCGTATCGCAGGTGAGTACGCCGAAGCCGACCGGCACACCGGTGCGGACGCTGACATCGGTGAGTCCCGACGTCGCGGCCTGGCAAACGTAGTCAAAGTGCGGGGTTCCGCCACGGATAACAACGCCCAGGGCCACGACGGCGTCAAAGTGCGGTGCCAGCCGGGCGGCTGCAACCGGCAATTCAAAACTGCCTGGAACCCGCACCAGGGTGGGTTCGGCGATGCCTGCTTCCTTCGCGGCACGCAGAGCACCGTCCACCAGGCCGTCCATGATCTGGGTGTGCCAGCTCGCGGCCACGATGGCGAGCTTGAGCTGCGAGGTTTCTTCAGGGTTGAGGGTAGTGAGGTCGATTGTGGGCGCGCCGTGTCCGCTCATGGTGTGCTGGGGATCCGTTCAGTCTTGGTTGCTGTTTGAGGTTTGGGGTGAAGCTGTCTTCTTGCCGTTGCTGACCGGCTCGACGTCGAGCGTCAGCCGGTGGTCCATACGGTCCTTCTTGGTTTGCAGGTACCGAAGGTTCTGCTCCCGGGACGGCACCTCCGTAGGCACCATCTCCACGACAGTCACCCCGGCTTTGTCCAGGCGGTGCTGTTTGTCCGGGTTGTTGCTCAACAGCCGGACTTCGTTGAGACCCATTTCGGCAAGGATCTGACCCGCTGCACTGTAGGAACGGGCATCGACCGGCAGGCCCAGTTGCTCGTTGGCCTCGACAGTGTCAAAACCGGCTTCCTGCAGGGCGTAGGCCTTGATCTTGTTGGCGAGTCCGATGCCGCGCCCTTCCTGTCCACGCAGGTAGAGCAGCGTGCCGCCTTCCCTGTGGATGAGCTCCAGGGCGAAGGCAAGCTGTTCACCGCAATCGCAGCGGTAGGAACCGAACACATCTCCGGTCAGGCATTCAGAGTGCAGCCTGACCAAGGGTGCCTGGCCGCCCTTGGGCGGATTGGGCGAGCTGACCGCGAGATGTTCGACCCCCGTGACATGATCCGTCCACGCCTGCGCCACAAATTCACCAAAGGCCGTCGGCAACTGGACGATCGGTCCCCCGCTTACGGGGTGCGGACCGGGCTCCGTGTGCTCACTGCTGCGTGTTGTCGATGCGGTCATCGCTTCTCCTCGTCTACCCGTGAAATCTGCGCCGCCCGGGACTCCGTCGCCTCAACATACGACACCAGGTCCTCGATGGAGATGAGGGGGCATCCATGTTCAGCGGCGAACCCGCGCAGGCTGTCCAAGCGCATCATTTCACCGTCGTCATGTACCAACTCTGCGATCACACCCACCGGGGCGAGCCCGGCCAGGCGACACAGGTCCACGGCAGCTTCCGTGTGTCCCGGACGTTCTCGCACTCCCCCCTTAACGGCCCGAAGCGGAAAAATATGCCCGGGGCGGGTGAGTGACGCCGGAGTGCTGCTCGGGTCTGCCAGGATCCGGGCCGTCAAGGCCCGGTCCGTGGCAGAAATACCCGTGCTGACTCCTACCGCAGCGTCACAGGAAACAGTATAGGCAGTACCCTTAGCATCTTCGTTGATTTCGACCATCGGGGGCAGAATCAGCGCGTCGGCCCGCTGGCCTTCCAACGGAACACAGATGACGCCGGAGGAATATCGGATGGTCCAACCCATCAGGGCCGGGGTGGCATGTTCAGCGGCAAAAATGATGTCGCCTTCGTTTTCCCTGTCCTCGTTGTCCACCACAATGACGGCCCGCCCGGCCGCCATGGCTGCGATGGCGGATTCCACGGAGTCCAGGCCCGGACGCTGCGACGTCGCCGGTTGCGGGGTCGTGGGGGCGCTCATCGGGTGCCCTCCTGCCGCGGAGCGAACGACAGAAGCCGTTCGGTGTATTTTGCCAGGACATCCACTTCCAGGTTGACGTGCCCGCCAACCGGTTTCGCTCCCAGGCCCGTCTCCTCCAGCGTGGTGGGGATGAGGCCGACTTCGAACCACGCGTCCTTTTCGGAAGCCGCGCTGACGGCGGTCACCGTGAGCGATACCCCGTCGACGGCGATGGAACCTTTTTCGGCGATGTAGCGTGCCAGCGGGGCGGGGACGCCGAACCGCAAGCGGTCCCAGTTACCCAGCGCTTCGCGCTCGAGCAGCTCCCCCACGCCGTCAACATGGCCTTGCACGACGTGGCCATCCAGCCGTCCGCCGGCAGGAACACAGCGTTCCAGGTTCACGGTGTCTCCGGCAGCCAATTCCCCGATGGTGGTGCGCTTCAGGGTCTCGCCCATGACATCGACGCTGAAGTCCTGTCCATCAATGCGGGTGGCCGTGAGGCAGACACCATTGACGGCAATGGAGCCGCCCAACGGCAGGTCACCGGCAGTGGTGGGTGCCTTCAAGCGCAGCGTTGCGCTGGCATCGCCGTCATGCTCGATACCCAGGACAGTGCCTTGTTCTGCAACGATTCCGGTAAACATCAGTGTCCTCCTGTGACATATTCCGCGGCGTCACTGCGTGAAACCATATTCTTCTGCGGAATCGAATTCTTAGTGGTGTTGGCAGCACGTCCGGCCGGACGGAGATGGAGCCGCAGGTCGTTGCCGAGGGTCCGTACCGGACCCCCTGATGCCTCGTCCCACGCCCAGTGCTGGGCCTCGGCGAGCGTGCCGATACCCAAGTCGTTCAGCGCCGGAGTGCCGGACCCCAGCAGGGTCGGCGCCAGGTAGACAATCAACTCGTCCACCAACTCCGCCGCAAGGAAGGTACTCAGAATGCTCGAACCCCCTTCGACCATCACATGCCGGACACCCTCTTCGAAGAGCATGCCCAGGGCCTCTGCTGGATCCCGGGTTGGCAGATGCCTGAAGCGGCCGTCGGTTCCCCGTACCGCTGCCCCCTCCGGGACATCCCGCAGGCCCATGACTGCCCGGACGGGCTGGCGTTGGGAAAGTTCACCGTCAGGAGTGCGCGCCGTCAGCCGGGGGTTGTCGATGAGCACGGTTCCGGTCCCTACGAGGATCGCATCGATCAGGCGCCGCAACGCGTGGTTGTCTGCCAGCGACTCTGCGCTGGAGATCCACTGGCTGGTGCCGTCAACCGCAGCGATCCGGCTGTCCAGGGTCTGTGCAATATGCAAGGTGACGAAGGGGCGTTTGGCGGCAACGGCGTCGAACCATTCCCGGTTCAAGTCCAGGGATTCGTCGTAGCCGAGCCCGGACGTGACATCGATTCCTGCCGCGCGCAGCGTCTTGGCACCGCCGGCGGCGGGGTCGTGCGGATCGTCGACGGCGTAGATCACCTTTGCGATGCCGGCTGCAATGATCGCCTGGGCACAGGGACCTGTCCGGCCTACATGGTTGCAAGGCTCGAGGGTGACCACCATGGTGGTGCCCTTGGTGTCGATTCCCTGGCGCCGGGCTTCGGAGATGGCGTCGGCCTCCGCATGGGCCGTTCCGGCACCGCGATGGTAGCCGGTGGCAAGTTGCTCGCCTTCCGCGCCTAGGATCACTGCACCAACCAGCGGATTCGCTCCTCGCGGGCCAGCCAGGGCGGCGGTGAGAGCTGCGTCCATGGCGGCCTTTTCAGTAGCCGAAAACTCAACGGCCTGCACGCTCATCGCATGGCTCCTGCGGGCGCCGGAAGTGGTTGAACAGCGCCACGCTCACGCTTTTCGGCCCGCCACCACACGAAGAATCCGGTCAGGGTAAAGAACCCGTAGAACAGGTACATCACAGCACTGGCGTAATAGCCGGCACTGAACAGCAGAGGCACGCCCACGATGTCCACGGCAACCCAGATCAACCAGAATTCAGTCCATCCCCGGGCCATGCCGTAAGTGGCCAGGAGTGAGCCCATGAAGGTCCAGGCATCTGCCCACACAGGCGGGTAGGAGCCGAGGGCGTCAAACAGCGGCGTAAGGGCCGCAGTACCGGCGACCATCGCGCCGATCAGAACCAGGCGCACCTTGTTACCGGCCCAGCCGGGGACCACGGCCCGGCCCTGGGTGCTCGACTGCCGGCCTTGACGCCACCGGTACCAGCCATAAAGTGCAACGGCGATGAACATCACCTGCCGGCCGGCCTGTCCCCAGAGGGTTGCGGGCGCAGCAGCACCGAATACGTTGCCGAGGAACACGGTGAGCAAAAGGATGTTGCCGATGATTCCTACCGGCCAAGCCCAGACTTTCCGGCGCATTCCGCCGAGGGCGCTGAGTAACCCAAAGATGTTTCCAAGCACTTCGCGTAAGACAAGAGCAGATCCTCCAACGGGGATCTGTGCTTCGAAGAGCCATCGCAGAAAATCCATGCCGTTCCTTCCCAGTAAGCCGCGATGACTCCGGGGGTGTACGACAGCGCAATGCCGGGCGTCACTGAAGGAACGCCCACGGCATGACTGTACGTGCTTCTCCCATCCAGACTTTAACTGTCGGTACCGGAATTCCACCGGTTCAACCGTCCGCCACCTCTATCCGGATTGCTCAGGACATCGGTGGCTCGCGGGTCGCGGACTATAACCGCCGGTTCGGACTTGCACCGACCCCGGAGCACGTATGTGTGTTGTTATTGTGCCATAACCAGAGCGATGACCAGGCTATTCCCGGCCATCTTCGTAATATCCGGTGACGGCGTAAAGGCCTAGGCCGCCGTCGCGGCCTGGCCTGCTGCACGCAGCCGATCGATCGCCGCAGCCGGGTCCTCGTGACCGTAGACAGCCGAGCCCGCAACAAAGACGTTGGCGCCGGCCTCAGCAGCCCGGACGATGGTCTCCTCCGTAATGCCGCCGTCCACCTGGATCGCTACAGCAATGCCCGAACCCTCGATGGCAGCACGGGCGCGGCGGATCTTGGGCAGGGTGATGTCAAGGAACGACTGCCCGCCGAAGCCGGGCTCCACCGTCATGATCAACAGCATGTCCAACTCACTGAGCATGTCCAGGTAGGGCTCTACCGGTGTCGCAGGCCGTAAAGCCATGCCTGCTTTGGATCCCCGTTCCCGCAGTTCACGGGCCAGTTTCACCGGGGCCATGGCGGCCTCGGCGTGGAACGTCACGGACGCGACGCCGGCGTCTGCGTAGGCAGGCGCCCAGCGGTCGACGTCGGAAATCATCAGATGCGCGTCCAGCGGAACGGGGCTTACGGCCTGAATCCGCTGTACCACCGGCAATCCGAGCGTCAGGTTGGGCACGAAGTGGTTGTCCATGACGTCGACGTGGACGGCGTCGGCGTTGCTGATCCTCTGCAACTCCGCCTCAAGGTTGACGAAGTCCGCGGACAAGATGCTCGGGTTGATACAGCACTGAGACAAGGCAGCCCCTTCGGGTCGGTATGGGTCATGGTACGGCTGCAGCGAAAGGAATGGTTCCGCCGCAGCCAGGGATGTAGCGGCTACGGCTTCTTTCGGATAATGGCCATGAACATGGCATCCGTCTGGTGGATGTGCGGCCACAGCTGGGCAGTGAGCKCATGTCCCGCACCCAGATTTCCGGTCAGGCTGACATGGTCGAGTGCCTGCCCGGAGTCGAGCAATTCGAGGTCGTCCCGCTTGTTGAGTACGTCGCCAACCACTGCGGTGGTCTCAGCAGGGTGGGGAGAACACGTCACGTAGGCCACGACGCCGCCGGGTTTGACGGCGTCGATCGCCGATTTCAGGAGATCCCGCTGCAGCGGACCGAGATCGCCGATGTCCTTGGGCGAGCGACGCCAACGTGACTCCGGCCTCCTGCGCAGGGCGCCAAGGCCGCTGCACGGAACATCCACCAGGACACGATCAAAAGCTTCTGGCTGCTCGGCGCCGACTTCGCGCCCGTCGCCCGTGCGCACACTCCAGGATTCCGTGGGCACAGCGGACAGCGCCTGTTGGACAAGCTTGGCCCGGTGTGGTGCCGGCTCGTTTGCCAGGAGGGTAGCTCCGTCGCGATAGGCAAGGGCGGCCAGCAGCGCCGCCTTGCCACCGGGACCTGCGCAAAGATCCAGCCATTTCTCGCCATGGGCGGCACGCTCCCCGAGCTCTACGCCGGCCAACGCACGTGCAACAAGCTGAGATCCCACGTCCTGGACACGCGTGGTGCCACGCCGCACTGATTCGAAGCGGCCAAGGTCCCCGCCTGCGGAGAGCGCCGAGCCTTCTACGAGTTCACCGGGAGTGGCTCCGTTGTCAAAGGCCTCATCCAAGTCACCCAGACCCGGTAGAGCCACCAGGTTGACCACCGGCGCCGCGTTGTCGGCTTCCAGGAGGTCGTCAATCTCGGCCTTGGGCCTGCCGTGGTTCACCAGTGACTGCCGCAGCGCGCGGACGATCCACTCAGGGTGTGCATGGCGGAGGGCAGCGATCTTGGTCTCGTCGGTTTCCTGGTCCAGCAGGATATCCAACCACTCGTCCATGCTGTGGGCAGTGACCTTGCGGAGTACCGCGTTGATCAGGGCCGATGGACCGGCGCCAATGACTGCACGGGCCAAACCTACTGTTTGGTCCAACGCGGCATGGGCAGGAACCCGCATCGACAGTAGCTGGTGCGCACCGATCCGCAGGGCATCCAGGATCGCGGGGTCCAGCTGCTCCAGGGGCCGGTCAACACAACGGGCCAGAATGGCGTCATAGGTACCCTGGCCACGCAGTGCCCCGTAGCTCAGCTCGGTGGCGAACCCGGCATCTCGACGGTCCAGGCGGTGCTCCCGGATTCTCGCGGGGAGGACCAGGTTGGCGTAGGCGTCCTCCGAGGCGACAGCCCGGAGTACCTCGAATGCGACCAAGCGCGCAGGGTCGGCCCGGCGGGTACGCTGCGACGGCGCATTGTTGGTGAATCCGCGCTGGGGTCCCCTGTTCCGCTCCCTGCCTTGGGCGTTGCGTTGGCTACCGCCCTTGGCCCCGCGGTTGCCCTGCCCGCCGCCGTCCCGGCTCCCGCTGTTGTTGGGGCCTCGACGGCCGGACTCACTCATTCGAATACCACTCTCTCAGGTGCTGCCAAGCCGCGGGCCCAATCGGCCGGCGACATCATTTTCTTGCCGGCCGGTTGAATCCGGCCAAGCTCTACGGCGTGGGAACCGGTGCCCACGAGTACGGATTTGCCATCCACCCGGATGGTTCCGGGCGCGAGATCGTCGATCCCGGGCCTCAACGTCACAGGTTCCAGTTTGACCCGCTGGCCTTCCAATGTTGTCCATGCTCCCGGTTCCGGGGTCACTCCCCTGGAACGGCGGTTCAGTGCCAGCGCCGGCTGCCGCCAGTCCAGGCGCCCGTCATCCAATGTCAGCTTGGGAGCCAATGACACCTCTCCTGACTGCGGTTGCGGAGCAGCCTGTCCGGCGTCGATGGCGGAGAGCGTCTGGCTCAGCAGCACGGCTCCGCTGATGGACAACCGCTCAAGGAGATCGCCGGCAGTATCTTCCGGCCGGACAGTTTCCGTGAGGGTTCCAAGCACGGGCCCGGTATCGAGGCCCTCTTCGAGCTGGAACGTTGCGGCGCCAGTGACGTCGTCTCCGGCAATGATGGAACGCTGTACAGGAGCAGCACCGCGCCAAGCCGGCAACAAAGAGAAGTGCAGATTGACCCAGCCATGCGTGGGGACGCCCAGGGCAGCGCGCGGAACAATCCCGCCGTAGGCAACGATGGCGGCCACATCAGGCGCATAACCCGCGATGCGGGCCGTGGTATCGGCGTCAACCTTGGCCGCGCGAATGACCTCGATGCCCAATTCCCCGGCGCGGGCCGCTACTGGGGAGGGAGTCATGACGCGTTTGCGGCCCAGTGGAGCGTCCGGGCGGGTCAGGACGGCAACGACGTCGAAACCGGCCTTAACCAAAGCGTCCAGCGACGGTACAGCTACGGCCGGCGTCCCCGCGAAGAGTACCCTCACTCGGGAACCCCGAAACTGCCCCCACCGAAGCTTGAACCCACACTGTTAGCACGCTTCGACGTCGTCTTTTCGGTTATGGCGTGGTAGTTGGCGTTTCTGATGGCGCGAAGGGCAGCCTTGCGGTCCTCCCCTTCCAGCCTGTCTGTGTACAGCACGCCGTCAAGGTGATCGGTCTCGTGCTGGAAACAGCGTGCCAGCATGCCTTCGGCCTCCACCGACACCGGGTTGCCGTTCAGGTCCACGCCAGTTGCCCGGGTGGCCCTGTAGCGGCGCACGGGGAATCCAAGGCCGGGAATCGAGAGGCAACCCTCTACCTCGTCAGGCTGGAAGTCTTCGCTGTTTTCCAGGACCGGATTAATGATGTGGCCCTCCACTCCGCCGATGCGGTAAGTGAAGACGCGCTGGCTGACGCCGACCTGCGGAGCGGCCAGGCCTGCGCCCTCAACGTCCTCCATGGTTTCTGTCATGTCAGCTACCAGCTTGGCGAGCTCCGGACCGAAGTCGGTGACGGGGTCGGCCACGGTGCGCAGCACCGGATCCCCGATGATTCGGATACTCAAAATTGCCATGCTCTGCCTGTCCTCACGATCGTCGAACCCGGCCCTCGCGTTGCGGAGCCTAAGCCAGTTTAGTTGAGGTCATGGCACCGCCGCTGTTGGCCGGCGCGGCACCGGCCGCAGTAAACACCGGTGGCGCAACCGGCAGCAGGGCTTGTCCGGCAGCAGTGACATCCGCCGACATCTCCCACACCCGCCGAAGGGCACAGAACTTCCACCAGTGGTGCTTGAGAATCTCCGGGTTTGCCCGCATGGGCCTCACCTCGGTTTCTCCGATGGCAACAGCCAGCAACATGGGATTGTCCCCGTACCTCCAGGGTTCCCACTCACCCGAAACGGGGTCCACCAGGCTTTCTTCGGCTTTCATCCCGGCCGTAAGCTGCATGACCACTTTGTCGTCAAGGGATTTAACCGTTCCGTCACGGGTGGTGCCCTTGGTTTTGTAGTCAATGAGACAAATACGTCCATTGATTTTGGCCACCAGGTCCAGCGTCCCCGCATAGCCCACTGTCTTGTTCCACACCGTAATTTCGGGCGCCAGCGGCTCCACCCGGTACAACTCCCACCATTCATCGAAGCGGGCCGCAAACGCCTGCTCACCGTTGGCTGCAAGTTCGTCCCTGCATTCCTGCATGCGGTGCGGGCGTCCCAGGGCCCGCAAAGCTACCTGCTCGCAGTATGTGTGGACGCGATCACCACGCGCCGCAGCCGCGTCCCGGTATACCTCGGCTGCCTTGGATGCCTTATTGACTGCTTGCCGCACTTTTGCCGGACTTCCGAGGATCGCCGGGAGCTCAGGATCCGCCGCCAGGCTGCTCGCCCCCATGTAGCTGAACCAACCGTCCAGTGCATGGGCCTGTTGGCCGATCACCGTCGTGATGGATGGCACGGAGAATTGCTCTGTGGTGGAGCGGGYATACATCCGGCCGTAGTCAGTAGCGTGGGCAAGCAGTGGAGCAGTCATATAAAGACTTTGTCATAGAGGACCGACAGAATTCTCCGGCGGGAAGATCCTGAGGAGCTGCTCCGGAGAGAGCCGGGCAAGCTTGCCGGCAAGGACGGGCGCGCTCCGGGCCAGCTCCTCAAACGGCGGGCGGGGTTGCTCCGCGGTGCGAAGCTGTTCAGCATCCTCAGGTTCCTGCATGCTAAGTATGTGCTGAAGCAAGGCAATTCATGATGCTGTCGATGAGATCCTTATGCCAAGCATGTGCCCGCTGGAGGCGACGCCTGATTCATCAGTTCAAAATCTTTTTGCGCAATCGTGAAACCCTTTGTGATCTTGCGGACACTACAGGTTATGGGGAACTTGGAATCTCACGATGCCGGATTATGGACGCGGAGTCTGACTGGTGACGGTGCAGCATTCGGCGTACTGTTCGATCGGCACCGTGACAGGGTCTTCCGGCACGCATACCGCCTCTGCGGCAATCGCTATACATCCGAGACCAGGAAACCCGGTCACGAGTTCCGGCAGCTACCAGGAATTTGTGGAAAGGCCCAGAAACCCAAAAGGCCCCCGGATCTCCGGGGGCCTTCTTTTGGTGGGCGATACTGGGTTCGAACCAGTGACCTCTTCGGTGTGAACGAAGCGCGCTACCACTGCGCCAATCGCCCGGGTGCATAGAAAACACTAACGGACCCGGGCCGGATTGCAAAACGAGCGGAAGGCTGCCGAAGGACGTTGAACTACAGCTGTGGAATTACAGCAGTGAAACTCGCCCGAATCCGCGTCAGTACAAGGAACCAAGGCCCGCCGCACCCGGATCCAAGCTACCGATTTGGAGAATGCAGGAACCTCCTATAGAGTTTTTACTCGTCGGAAAGCGACGGAATGCCTACAGGGTTGCCCGTCGGAACCGCACTGCGGACGTAGCTCAGCTGGTAGAGCACCACCTTGCCAAGGTGGATGTCGCGAGTTCGAATCTCGTCGTCCGCTCGCAAGGCACTGTCAAGGCAAGTATTCCCCGGAATCCTGCTTACACGGTGGGTTGGCCGAGAGGCGAGGCAGCGGCCTGCAAAGCCGTATACACGGGTTCGAATCCCGTACCCACCTCGGTGAAAACCATGTCTTCCGGCTTTTGCTGGATGCATGGGCGATTGGCGCAGCGGTAGCGCGCTTCCCTGACACGGAAGAGGTCACTGGTTCGATCCCAGTATCGCCCACCAGAACAAGGCAACTTGTTTGTTGTTGAAAGCCGGACCCAGTCTGGCAGGCAACATGTGCGGACGTAGCTCAGCTGGTAGAGCACCACCTTGCCAAGGTGGATGTCGCGAGTTCGAATCTCGTCGTCCGCTCTCCTCATTGCAGGACCCGGTAACGGGCGATTGGCGCAGCGGTAGCGCGCTTCCCTGACACGGAAGAGGTCACTGGTTCGATCCCAGTATCGCCCACCAGAACAAGGCAACTTGTTTGTTGTTGAAAGCCAGACCCAGTCTGGCAGGCAACATGTGCGGACGTAGCTCAGCTGGTAGAGCACCACCTTGCCAAGGTGGATGTCGCGAGTTCGAATCTCGTCGTCCGCTCCACGAAAAGCAGCTCCCAGGAGCTGCTTTTTTTATGCCCTCATTTACCTGCGACCTAATTCATCATGAGAAGTAACCGATACCCCTCGGAAGAAGTCGCTTTATCTAATGTGATTCCGCTCRCATAATGTACTGCGAGCTCATCACCGTTCCACGCCTACCGGCAGGAGTACCCCCATGAATGTAAAGACGGCTTCACAGTCCGTCCTGAGGCGCAAGCCCATCGACGATATCGAGGAAGAAAGCAAGCACAGCGGGCTTTTTAAAAGTCTTGGCCTGTGGCAACTGACCGCCATCGGCGTCGGCGGAATTATCGGCGTCGGCATTTTCTCGCTGGCAGGCCTGGTAGCCCACGGCAGCGACAGCACCCCGGGCGTGGGCCCAGCCGTCCTGTTTTCCTTCCTGATCGCCGGACTCGCCTCCGGGGCGGCTGCATTGTCCTATGCCGAATTTGCCGGCATGATCCCCCGCGCCGGATCGGCCTACACCTACGGCTACGTTGCGCTGGGCGAAATCATCGGCTGGTTCATCGGCTGGGACTTGCTGCTTGAATACATCGCCATCGTGGCGGTGGTAGCCATCGGCATTTCCGGCTACTTCGACGCCTTCCTCTCCGGCATTGGCATCCACATGCCAACCTGGATGACGTCCACTGCCGATGAAGGCAAGGGCGGCATCATCAATCTTCCCGCCATCCTCGTCTGCCTTCTGGTGACCTGGATCCTGAGCCGTGGAACCAAGGCGTTCGGCCGATTCGAACTGGTGGCCGTGGCCATCAAGGTCATCCTGATCCTGTTCATCATCGGGCTCGGCATCTTCTACGTGAACACCGAGAACTACAACCCGTTCATGCCCAGCGGTTTCGGCCCCGTTGTGGCTGGTGCCGCGACCGTCTTCTTCGCGGTCTTTGGTTACGACGCCATGAGTACTGCAGCGGAGGAAGCCAAGGACGGCAAGAAGCACATGCCCAAGGCCATCATCCTGTCGCTGATCATCGCCATGCTGCTCTATGTTGCCGCCACGCTCGTCCTTACAGGAATGCAGAACTACAAGGACATCAACCCGACCGCCGGCTTCGCCTCGGCGTTCACCGGCGTCGGCCTCCCGGTCATTGCCACCATCATTTCGGTGTTCGCGGTGCTGTCCATCCTGACCGTGATGCTGACGTTCCTCCTGGGTGTCACCCGCGTTTGGTTCTCCATGAGCCGCGACGGGCTGCTGCCCGGCTGGTTTGCCAAGACTGACCGCCACGGCACCCCGCAGCGTGTCACGTGGATCGCAGGCATCGCCTCGGCCTTCCTGGCTGGTGTCTTCCCGATCAAGGAAGTTGCGGACCTGACCAACATCGGCATCCTGGCAGCCTTCGTCGTGGTCTGTGTTTCGGTGATCGTCTTCCGGTACACCAAGCCGAACGCAGCGCGTACCTTCCGTCTGCCGCTCATGCCCCTTGTTCCCGCCTTCGGCGTGCTGGCATCGGCGTTCCTGATGTTCCAGCTCCACTGGGAAACCTGGGTACGGTTCGGCGTCTGGCTCATCATCGGCCTGGTGATCTATTTCGCCTACGGCCGCAAGCATTCCCTGATGAACCCGGACAGCCCGCGGCACAAGGTCGCCAACGAACCGTTGGCCTAGTTATCCACAGGCCGCGTTTGAGCCCTTGGCACCTCAGGGAACTGGTGTTAGGGTCGGACGCGGAGGAGCGAACTGGCTCCGCGATGGAAGGGAGGTGCCCGTGGGTTTAATTGACGACCTGAAGGGCAAGGCTCAGGGTCTCATTCAAGGCAACGAAGAAGCCATCAAGAATGGCATCGAAAAGGCCGGAGATTTTGTGGACGAAAAGACGGGCGGCAAATACGCCGGTCACGTCGACAAGGTCCAGAACGCCGCTTCCGACTTCGTGGCCAAGAACGACGGTCAGCCTGAGCAGGCTCCCGTCACGGATGAGCCGAAGCAGCCGTAGCTGCCTGAGCCGCCGTACCAGATACGTCAAGGGGGCACCGGTCCCGCCGAGAGGCGCCACCGGTGCCCTTGGCGTTTAACCGGTGCTGTTGGCGTTTGCAACGGCCGCCAACAGGTCAGGTATTTTGGAGCTTATGCCTTCAGCCTCCCCGACAACCACCAACAGCCGTGCCACCCGGGACGCTTTGGGACCGCCGATCACTGCAGGCATCGTCACAGCCTTGGTCGGGTTCACTTCATCATTCGCTGTCGTCCTTGCTGGACTCAGGGCAGTAGGCGCAGATCAAGGACAAGCCTCCAGCGGATTGCTGGCCCTGACCCTGACTTTTGGCCTGGGCATCCTCTGGCTGTCCTGGCGGAGCAGGATGCCGGTGACCCTCGCGTGGTCAACTCCCGGTGCGGCGCTCCTTGCGACCGCAGGAACGGTCGACGGCGGGTGGCCGGCGGCCGTGGGTGCCTTCCTGTTGGTCGGGGTGCTGATCGTCCTCACGGGGTTGGTTCCGTTGCTCGGGAGGTTGATGGCAAAGATTCCCACGGCCTTGGCCCAGGCCATGCTCGCAGGTGTCCTTCTCTCCTTGTGCCTTGCACCCTTCAAGTCGCTGGGTACGGCACCGGCGTTGATCGCCCCGGTGCTGTTGTGCTGGATCGTGCTGATGAAATTCGCGCCGCGCTGGTCCGTTCCTGCATCGCTGCTGGTGGCACTGGCGGTGAGTGGGATCCACATCATGTCCTCGGGCGTACAGATCCCGGCTGAGAGCCTCCTCCCGCGGCTGGAATGGACAACGCCGGTGTTCTCCGTGGAGGCTGCCATCGGCTTGGCGCTGCCGTTGTTCGTGGTCACCATGGCGTCGCAAAACATTCCCGGCGTAGCTGTCTTGAAGTCCTTTGGATACACCACCCCGTGGCGGCCGTCCATGCTGGTGACCGGAGCCGGAACCATTGCCAGCGCACCGTTCGGCGGCCATGCGATCAACCTGGCAGCGCTGAGCGCCGCGCTTGCCGCCGGGGAGGAAGCAGGCAAGGATCACGGCCGGCGCTGGATCGCCGCCTTCGTCTCCGGTTTGGCGTATCTGGTCCTCGCGGCGGCGTCGGCAGCGCTCGTTACGGTTGTCGCGGCAGCGCCCCCGGGACTCCTTGAGGCCGTCGCGGGCCTCGCGTTGCTGGGTACTTTGGCAGCCTCGATCTCGTCTGCGCTGGCAGTGGCTGAGGAGAGGATACCGGCCTGCATCACTTTCCTGCTGGCAGCTTCAGGAATTGCTTTCGCCGGTGTCGGCGCAGCGTTCTGGGCCTTGGCAGGCGGAATCGTTATCCGCTGGGTGTTGAAGGACCGCGGAACCGGAAAAGCGGTCTGATTCAGGCAGGTTCGTGATTTTGTGCTTCGCGGGCCAGGGCGGTCAGGCGCGAAACGGCGCGGAAGTACTTCTTCATGTATCCGCCCGTCATCATCTCTTCGGTGAAGAGCTGATCGAAGGGAACGCCACTGGCCAGAATGGGCACATCTTTGTCATAGAGCCGGTCGGCCAGCACCACGAAACGGAGCGCGACGGCCTGTTCCGTAATGGTTTCGACGTCGCTCCACACCACGGCCTCCACGCCGGAAATGAGTTGACGGTACCGGCTGGGGTGCACCGCAGCCAGATGGTTGACCAAGGTGCGGAAATCATCCACCGCCACGGTCTTCCCGTCGAACTCAGTCCGCATCCGGTGCTTGAGTTCTTCGGTCTTGAGCGGTGCCGGCGCGGCGGGAAGGCCACGGTGGCGGAAGTCCTCGCCGTCGATCCTGACGACGTCGAATTGGTCCGCGAGTACCTGGATTTCCCGCTGGAAGTCGACGGCGGCGAAGCGGCCTTCGCCCAGTGAACCAGGCAGGGTGTTCGACGTGGCAGCAAGCTTCACACCGGCGTCGGCGAGTTCCCGCATGAGGCGGGACATCAGCACCGTGTCTCCGGGATCATCGAGTTCGAATTCGTCGATGCACACCAGTTTGTAGTTGCTCAGCGCTTCCACGGTCTTGCGGAACGACAACGCCCCCACCAGGTTGGTGTATTCCACGAACGTTCCAAACGCCTTGGGGCCTGGAGACCTGTGCCAAAGGGACGCCAGGAGGTGGGTCTTACCCACACCGAATCCGCCATCGAGGTAGATCCCGGCCCTCGTGGCCGGTGCCTTCTTGGCGAAAAGCTTTTTGAAGAGTCCAGCGTCATTGCCGTTGCCTACGCCATCGGCAAATGCCGAGAGGAGTTTCACCGCGTTGGCCTGGCTTGGCTGGGAAGGATCGGGCCTGTAACTGTCGAACGACACCTCTCCGAACCGGGGAGACGGGTAGAAACCCTTGAGGAGTTCCTCCACGGAAACTGCCGGCGTGCGGGCAGCCAGTTGTTCGATCTTTACCACGGTGGTCCGTTCCTTCGGCATTGGGTCCCCAGCAAGAATACCGGCAACGGACGCCACGGTAACTGACACGTGACCAAGCCCATGTTTCACCGTATGACCACCGGGAAGCAATCCGCGCAGCCCGTGGTTAGTGTTGAAGCAGGCCGGGTCCGCACCTGCACCACCTTCCACGGCCTGGCTCCGTCCGTTGTCAGTGAAAGGCCATCATGTCCTACCCCGTTGAACAAAACGAAAAGTTTGCCTCTTACGCGAACCCTGAACGCCTCGTTTCCACCGACTGGCTCGCGGCAGCAATTGCTGACGGCGCTGTAGCCGACGGCAAGTTGGTGCTGGTCGAGTCCGACGAGGACGTCCTGCTGTACGAAACCGGGCACATCCCGGGAGCAGTCAAGATCGACTGGCACACCGACCTGAACGATGAAGTCACCCGGGACTACGTCGACGGGGCAGCCTTCGCTGCCCTCGCCGCTTCCAAGGGCATCTCGCGCGACAGCACTGTGGTGATCTACGGCGATAAGTCCAACTGGTGGGCTGCCTACGCCCTATGGGTCTTCACGTTGTTCGGTCACCAGGATGTCCGCCTCCTTGATGGCGGACGCGACAAATGGATCGCCGAGGGCCGCGAGCTGACCACTGAGGTCTCCCGGCCTGCTGCGGGCGAATACCCCGAGGTCGAGCGTGACGACGCTCCCATCCGCGCCTTCAAGGAAGACGTCCTGGCACACCTGGGCAACCCCCTCATTGATGTCCGCTCCCCCGAGGAATACACCGGCCAGCGCACCCACATGCCTGCCTACCCCGAAGAGGGCGCCTTGCGTGGCGGCCACATTCCCACGGCCGCCTCAATTCCGTGGGCCCGGGCTGCAGCGGAAGACGGCACCTACCGCAGCCGCGAAGAACTTGAGGCCCTCTACCTGGGCGAGGCGGGGCTGAAGCCGGGCGACGATGTCGTGGCGTACTGCCGCATCGGCGAGCGGTCCAGCCACACCTGGTTCGCCCTGAAGTACCTCCTGGGCTTCGACACAGTGCGCAACTACGACGGCTCGTGGACCGAGTGGGGCAACGCAGTGCGGGTTCCCATCGTCAAGGGAGCCGAACGGGGTACAGTTCCCTCCGCATTGGTCCACAGCTAGTACCGCGCTCTCAGCACCTTTGTGCGTAAGCTGGAAGAGATGAGTACGAACACCTTGCCCACCGCCCTGGCGGAAATTGTTGACGACTTCCAGGCGTTGACGGAACCTGACCGCCTCCAGCTCTTGCTGGAGTTCTCCAGAGGCCTGCCTGAGCTGCCGGAGCGTCTGAAGGACCACCCGGAACTGCTGGAGCAGGTCGTGGAATGCCAGTCCCCGCTGTTCCTGACGATTGAGTCAGAGAAGAACGCCGACGGCGAGCGTTCATACCGTCTCTTCTTCAAAGCGCCGCCGGAAGCACCGACTACCCGGGGTTTCGCAGGGGTGCTGCATGAGGGGCTGGACGGACTGACTGCCAAGGAGATCCTTGCGGTGCCTGACGACATGCCCGAGCTCCTGGGCCTGACCCGCGCCATCACGCCCTTGCGGATGCGGGGAATGACGGCGATGCTCGGCCGCATCAAGCGGAAGGTTGCGGCCGCAAGCCGTTTGGAACACTGAAAGGCAACGCCACTCGGTATGGCAAGGAAAATGGCTTCACAGGGAACGCCGGCAACAGCAGCACTCGCTGCGGCCGGCGTTCCCTTCGTCCTGCACCCCTACGCGCATGATCCCGCTGCAAGCAGCTACGGGCTGGAAGCGGCGGAGGTCCTGGGCATTGATCCCGACCGTGTCTTCAAGACGCTAATGGTGGAGGTGGAAGGCAAGTTGGCCGTTGCCATTGTCCCCGTGTCCGGGAACCTGGACCTGAAGGCCGCAGCTGCGGCCCTCGGGTCCAAGAAAGCGGCGATGGCAGATCCCAAAGCTGCTGAACGCCGCACTGGCTACGTCCTGGGCGGTATATCACCGCTGGGGCAACGCCAGCCCTCCCCCACGGTCCTGGACGAATCAGCCTTGGCTTTTGACACCATCCTGGTCTCCGGTGGCCGTCGGGGCCTGGATATAGAGCTTGCTCCTGCGGACCTGCTCCGGCTCACCAACGGCGTCACCGGGCCGATCGGCACGGGAAGCAACTGACCCTCAGGCTGCGGGCCCCGCGGCAGCAGCACCGCCGGCTTCGCCCGATTGGCCCGGGTTCCTCCGGGGTGCGAGTTGGGCTTGGAGCCAGGAGCGCACCAGCCGCTCCCAACGCTCCGGATCGACGTTCCATTCCTTGGTGTGGCGGGCACCGTGGAACGGCTCGAATGTCACCATCTCGGGGTTCTTTTCGGCGAGACTGGCCGAGGGCCCGAAAGGAACGTAGTCGTCGTCCACACTGTGGATCAGCAACGTTGGAGTGCGCAACTCAACGGCGCGGCTGTCCCAGTCCATTGCTTTGAGGTCCACGGGTGCTGCGAGCCCCGTCAGCCTGCGTCCCAGGGGATGGCCCAGCATCAGTTGCCCGTAACGCCCCACGGTATAGGGGATCCTGTTCATTTCGGCGTGGTGGGCCATGACGTCCACCCAGTTGATCACCGGAGCATCCAAAACCAAGGCCCTGATGACTTGCCGGTATTTGGAAAGGTCCGCAGTCTGCAGGCTGATCGCACCGCCCATGGACCAACCGAAAAGCACCACTTCACGTGCGCCGTTCTCCAAGGCGTATTCGATCGCTGACTCCACATCACGCCATTCCGTGGAGCCCAGACCGTAGCGGCCGTCCAGGGCGGAAGGTGCCAGTCCGTCGTTCCGGTAGGAGATAAGCAAGCTGTCCAGGCCAAGGTCCCGGGCGGTGCGGACTGCCCGGAGACCTTCGAGCCGGGTGGCTCCCCGGCCATGGACCATGATCGCCCAGACCGGCGCCGGCGACGAGGCATCGGCACGGATCAACCACGCAGGCGCCTTCCCGCCGTCGACGTCGATCTCAACATCTTCGGCCGCAAGGCCGATCGCGGACGGATCGGGGTAGGTAGCGCCGCTCCACCACGCCCGGCGTGCTTCCGAAAGATCGCCGCTGTAGACCTCCTCGACTTCCCGGAGGACGGTCTGTTCGGCGGGCAGGTAGGAGACGATCCGGCCTATCCTGGCGTGTCCCTTTCCACCTGAGAAGAACAGGCTGAAGACGCCGTCGATGGTCGAGTCGGGCGTGGCAGCCAGGATGACCTGCAGGCCGTTGTCTCCCCGGATGACGGCCAGGACTTCCTGGTCCTCGTGCCGTGCGGCGGGCGTGATGACCCGGCGGGCAAAGTAGACGGCCAGCGCAGAGGAACCGGCGCCGACAAGTCCCGCGATGGTGGCGCCGGCAAGAAAACCTCCAATGGCCCACTTGGTGCGGGGGGACAGTTTTTTCTCAGCAGCGTCGCTCGCTGGCCTTGTCATTGATGCCATGGTTCCATTTTGCCGTGAGTCGGCGTGGGCTGGCGCAGGCTGGGCCCGCGCGGCGAAGGTTGGGCCGAATCGGGCGCGGAAACCCTGCGGACGCCGTTCCCCGGGACTACGCTGTAGCCATGAGTGATCCCATAGTCATCTTGACTGAAGAGCCCCTTGGCCCCGACGACCGCGTGAACATCGCCAAACTGATCGACGGCGGGGACGCGCCGTTGGTAGTGCTGGTTCCTGCCAATACTGAGCGCCACCTTTTGGTCGATTTCCTCGAGAACCTTTCGTTGCTTGATGTGGCGAAGGCGTTCCGGGAACTTACTGCCCAGTCACCGGATCCAGCGGCTGAGCGTGCGGAAGCCGCGGTGACGTTGTCGACTTCCCTGGCAGCGCTGGAAGGCCTGGGTGGCGGTGTTACCGGCGAAATCGTCGACGGCGGTGCTGTCGACGGCTTGGTGGCCAAGGTCCGGGAGGTGGACGCGGCGCAGGCAGTGGTCATTACCCGGCCCCATGCCATCTCTGACACGCTCCACACGGATTGGGCCAACAAGGCCCAGGACCAGTTGGGGCTTCCGGTGCTCCACTTGTACGCGGGTTCGGGATTTATCGGCGACTCGTGAGCGTTGCATAAGACATGAACACTCCTGAAAACATCAGCAAGACACCTTCTGTGCCCTTGGAGAAGAGCGATGCCCAGTGGCGCGAGGAGTTGACCCCTGAGGAATACCGCGTGCTGCGCCAGGCCGGCACTGAGCGTCCTTATACGGGCGAGTACTGGGACACGCACACCGAGGGTGTCTACCAGTGCCGGGCCTGCGGCAGCGAGTTGTTCACCAGCAAGGAGAAGTTTGACTCGCACTGCGGGTGGCCGTCCTTCTGGGCGCCGTTGGCCGAAGGTACTGTCAGGTACCTCCATGACCGCACCATGGGCATGGACCGGGTGGAAGTACGGTGTGCCAACTGTGATTCGCACCTGGGACACGTTTTCGAGGGCGAGGGTTATGGCACGCCGACGGACCAGCGGTTCTGCATCAACTCCATATCGCTCCGTCTGGTTGACCCGGAAGAGCGGTAAGCGGCTCTGTGTCCCCCGAACTGGATCTAAAGGTCCAAGTTCGGGGGCTATGAGCAAGAGTTTCTTATGCTCAGTCCATTCTTGAATTAGCGATGCTATTCGCTTGCTACGCTCGGCCCAGAAGCAATAACAACTTCGGAAAGGGCCGAGCACCATGACCACCACCGCTATCGCCACCCTCCCGCGTGTCACCGCCGACAACGCTGAATGGGTAGCCCTCAAAGCCGCTGCCACGTCCCTCCAGGGGTACCAGGAGCAGGACGGATCCATCGCCGATCCCTCTGTCCACGATGAGGCGGCAAGGCTCGTAGCCACCATCACCAAGTCCATCACGGCCCTCGCCCCCAGCTTCGATCACGACGCCCAGTACCTGGCGCTGCTCGTGGAGGACTTCAAGCGTTGGGCCGGCAACGGCTTCGGCGTCCCGGACTTCCTGGATTCCCTCCAGGCTTTCCAACCACAGAAGCAGCGCATCGACGGCCTCCAGCATCTGGTGGTCTTCCCCATGTACACGCAGAACGGCAGCACCAACCGCTTGGTCGAGGCTGTACTCATCGAGGTTATCTGGCCGGAATTCATTGGCGGCCTGGAGGCCGGGGAGTACTCCAACAAGCTCTTCGTCCCCATCCGGTTCGTTGACTTCACCCCCGGCTATGACACCAACTCCGCAGTGCTCTTCCCGGAGACCGTGGCGGTGCGCGAGACACCCACGTTCACGTGGGGAGCCATCTTCGCCGACCGCGAGGCCGCCCGCTTCCGCCGGGTGCTCAAGGCTGCCGCGGAAACAACCTCTCTGGAACTGCCCGAGGACGCGGCCCAGCTGATCGAGGACCAGGAGCTCACCCAGCGAACGTTCGTCATGTGGGACCTGATCCACGACCGCACCCACATGCGCGGCGACCTTCCGTTTGATCCGTTCATGATCAAGCAGCGGATGCCCTTCTTCCTCTACTCCCTCGAAGAACTGCGCTGCGACCTGACCGCCTTCCGCGAATCCGTCCTGATCGAAAAGGACGAGAACGCCGACCCCGATGCCCGCAAGCACGCAAAGCTTGTCCAGTACGCAGTCATCTTCGACCGGATCTTCCGCTTCGCCATCACCGGCAACCGCGTCCGCAACTACGACGGCCTAGGCGGGCAGCTCCTGTTCGCCTGGATGCACCAGCACCACGTACTCCACTGGACCGACAGCAAGCTCTCCATCGACTGGGATGACGCAGCAGCTGTCGTGGTTGAACTCGGCGCCAAAATCGAGGAACTATACTGGCGTTCCATTGATCGTCCCAAGGCTGCCCACTGGCTGGCCGCCTATGAGCTGATCTCAAGCACCGTCACCCCGCACCCGGCTTCGGTCTGGGCAAAGGGCCCGGACGCCCTGCCCTTGGACGGTGCCCCCCGCGGGCTGACCGACCAGGTCCTGGACGATGAGTTCCCCCTGTCCATGTTCTACGAAGCCTTGGAGAAGAAGATGCGTCCCGTCATCGAATCCACCACCGGCATCACGGGCGCCACGGCGGCCTGATGTCCCCACTGACAGTTTTGGTAACGGGCGGTAGCGGCGCTTCGGGCGTCGCTGCCGCCCGGGCCTTGTCCACCGCCGGCCACCGGGTCCTGACTGTTGGTTCGGACCAGACCCGGATCGAGGCGGCCGCGCGGGAGGCCGGCGGCGCTGTGACTCCCCTCGTGTGCGATCTCGGCGACCTGGAATCCGTTCGTGGGCTGGCTTCGATGATCGAGGACCGCGGCTTTGGGGGCGTCGACGGAGTAATCCACCTCGTCGGTGGTTGGCGCGGGGCCAAGGGCATCGAAGACCAGACGGATGCTGATTGGGAGGCGCTGGAACACAGCGCGATTACCACGCTGCGGAACGTGACCAGGGTGTTCTACAGCCAACTCGAAGCGTCGCCGCATGGCCGGTTCGCCATGGTGTCGTCAACCGCGGTATCCAGCCCAACCGCGGCCGCAGCCAGTTACGCTGCTGCGAAGGCCGCTGCAGAAGCTTGGACGCTTGCGGTGGCTGATGGCTTCCGGCGCGCCCAGTCCGTCGACACGGACACCAGTGGACAGCACAGTGCCGCCGTGGTGTTCGTGGTCAAGGCGCTCGTGGACGAAACCATGAGGCGCGCACATCCCGAACGGCGGTTCCCCGGACATACCGACGTCGAAGAACTGGCCGCTGCCGCCGTCGGCCTTTTCGATCAACCTGCCTCCATCCTGAACGGCCAGCGGATCCTGCTGGCCAAATAGACTTGAAAGCGTGAATGAACAAGTGACGAGCACAACAGAGGCAATGCCCAGCACGGGCCACATTTCCGAGGGCAGCCGGCTGCACGACCCCACGGTCAGGGGTTTTGCTTCCGACAACTACTCAGGCGTGCACCCGGAGATCCTTGCGGCCTTGGCGGCCGCCAACGGTGGACACCAGGTTTCCTATGGCGAGGACGTGTACACGGCCCGGCTGCAGGCCGTCCTGGAGCAGCAGTTCGGCGAAGGCATCGAGACCTTCCCGGTTTTCAACGGCACCGGCGCCAATGTCCTGTCGCTGCAGTCGCTGCTGCCGCGCTGGGGGGCCGTCATCTGCGCCTCCACCGCACACATCAACATGGACGAGAACGGGGCCCCGGAACGTATCGGCGGGATCAAGCTCCTGCAGGTCCCCACTGAGGACGGAAAACTCACACCGGAGCTCATCGATCGTGAAGCCTGGGGCTGGGGCGACGAGCACCGTGCACAACCCCTGGTTGTTTCCATTACGCAGACAACGGAACTCGGCACCTGCTACACGCCGGAAGAAGTTCGCGCCATTGCCGACCACGCCCACTCCAAGGGCATGAAGCTGCACATGGACGGCGCGCGGCTGGCAAACGCCGCTGCCCACCTGGACGTTCCCTTGCGTGCATTTACCCGCGACGCCGGCGTGGACATCCTCTCATTCGGAGGGACGAAGAACGGCCTGCTCTTCGGCGAAGTGGTGGTGGCCCTCAACCCTGAAGCCGCCGACGGCCTGAAGTTCCTGCGGAAGATGAACATGCAGCTGGCTTCGAAGATGCGCTTCATCTCCGCCCAGTTCATCGCACTCCTGGAGGACGGGCTGTGGCTGCGGTCCGCCGCTCACGCCAACGCCATGGCCACCCGCCTGCGGAGTGCCGTTGAAGGGATCGACGGCGTCGAGCCCACCCAGGCGACGCAGTCCAACGGCGTCTTCGCCATCCTCCCGGAAGGCGCTGCCGACCGCCTGCGGAAGTCCTTCGCGTTCTACGATTGGGATGCCGCCCGGCGCGAGGTCCGCTGGATGTGCTCGTTCGACACCACCGAAGAAGACATCGACACCTTCGTTGCGGCGATCAAGCAGGAACTGGCGTAACGCTGATACGCCTGCCGTCCGGGGCGGCGAGCCTGCACAGGTTCGCCGCCCCGGACGCATAATCTGCGAGTGTGAACGCCCTCGCACAAGTTCCCCAGGACTTTCTCTTCGCCTTGGGAACGCTACGAAAAGCCCAGTGCCGCAGCGAGTTGCGGCTTGATGAGATCCCCGCCCCCGCACGTTTGGCCCCTTATGCAGTGGCCTTGGGCGCTGAAGTCTTCAGCCCCACCGCCGCCACCCGCCAGGTTCCCGTGCATGGACCGGCAGCCAAGGCCTTTGCCAAGAGCCAGGCCGGCAGCCCCTCCAGCGAAGACGAGGACGAACTGGCCACAGGCCGCTTCATCCTGCTCTACGATCCGGACGGATCGGCCGTGTGGGAGGGCGAATTCAGGATCGTCACGTATATCCGGGCCCAAATGGATGCGGAAATGGGCAACGACTCCATGCTCGGTTCCGTGGCCTGGACGTGGCTCGTCGAAGCCCTGGAACACCGTTCAGCCCCTTACCGGGCTGCCGGCGGCACTGCTACCCGGATCCTTTCCGAAAGCTTCGGCACCCTGGCTGAGCGGCCCGACACCATCGACATAGAACTCCGGGCCTCCTGGACGCCTGACGGCGCGGATGTCCAATCACATCTGGAAGCCTGGTCCGACATGGTGTGCACTTTCGCCGGACTGCCTCCACTGCCACCCGGGGTCACCGGCCTGCCCAACAGGAGGCGCAATTGACGGCCACCCGCGCCGTAACCGCTGCGCTGGCGAAGGCAAAAGCGCCCCGTTACGCGACAAATCGGTAAGCTTAAGCCACCATGACCCCTGAAAACCTGGAAAACACCACAGCCGGCGATCCGGTTGCTGATCCCACCACCCACATCAAGGTTGACGGCTTTGACAGCCACGTCCCTGAAGTCATTGATCTCGACACCCCACGCGAGGGCGTACCCCTGGTCATCGACACACCTGCCGGACTTGAACGATGCGCAGCCGCAATAGCAGCCGGCACCGGACCTGCCGGCGTCGATGCCGAGCGGGCTTCCGGTTTCCGCTACGGCCAGCGTGCCTTCCTGGTGCAGATCCGTCGCGAAGGAGCCGGGACCTGGCTCATCGACCCCGAACCGTTCGACAACCTGGACATCGTCAACGACGCCCTGCGCGGGGTGGAATGGATCCTTCACGCCGCCACCCAGGACCTGCCTTGCCTGTCCGAGCTCGGCATGTGGCCGGACAAGCTGTTCGATACTGAACTCGCGGCGCGGCTCGCAGGGCTCCCCCGCGTCGGCCTGGCGGCTGTTATCGAACAACTGCTCGGTTTCGGTCTCGCCAAAGAACACTCTGCCGCTGACTGGTCGACTCGGCCACTGCCCGAACCCTGGTTGCGGTACGCAGCGCTCGACGTCGAAGTCCTCGCCGAGCTGCGCGAAGAACTTATTGAACTCCTGGAGGCCGACGGCAAGCTGGAGTACGCCGAACAGGAATTCGCCGGCATCCTCGCCGCAGGTGTCCCGGCACCCAGGGTCGAACCATGGCGTAAGACCTCCGGTCTCCATCAGATCCGTGACCGCCGCCAGCTGGCAGCCGTCCGGGAACTGTGGCAGGAACGCGACCAGCTGGCCCGCAAGCGCGACGTCGCACCTGGCCGGCTCATCCCTGATTCAGCCCTGGTGGCCGCCGCCAAGGCCATGCCAACCACAGTCCCACAGCTTCTGGCCACAAAGGGGTTCCACGGCAGGTCAGCGCAACGGGAAGCTCCCCGATGGCTGCGCTGCATCACGAACGCCAGATCCATGACGGACCTTCCTCCGCTGCATCTGCCCACAAATGCCCCGCCGCCTCCCCGGGTCTGGGCAGACCGGGACCCGGAGGCAGCAGCGCGGCTGGCCACGGCAAGGCCGGCCCTCCAAGCCAAGGCTGACGAACTCAACTTGCCCGTGGAGAACCTGCTGACTCCGGACTACCTCAGGCGCATAGCCTGGCGGCCACCAACGGACGTATCGCTGGAGACCGTTTCGCAGGAACTTCGGACGCTTGGCGCAAGGGAGTGGCAAATCGCCATCGCCGCCCCCATCCTGACCGAGGCCTGCTTAAACCCGAGCCCGCTGCCAACCAAGGAATCCAAGGCCAACGAAGCACAGCAGTCCAAGGACTCCTAGTGGTCACCGCCGTCGCAATGGCCCGTTGCCCGAACGTACGTTCGTGGCGGCGGGCCATTTGCGTGCCGGATGCGGCGGGCAGAAGCCCATGGCCTTGCACGCTAAGTTACCCATGAGTAACATTGCAGTAATGCCAACCGGACCCCGCCCCGCGGGACACGGTGCCATGTCTCAACGAGGAGTAAATACATGAGTCCATCACGCACTGCCCAGCGTAACGTCCGGGACGTCGTCTTCGTGGACGGTGTCCGCACGCCTTTTGGCAAAGCCGGCGAAAAGGGTATCTACGCCGGGACCCGCGCCGATGACCTGGTAGTGAAATGCATCCGCGAACTCATGAGGCGAAACCCCTCGCTTCCCGCGGAGCGCGTCGATGAAGTAGCCATCGCCGCCACCACCCAGACCGGAGATCAAGGCCTGACCATCGGCCGCACAGCGGCCCTCCTGGCCGGCCTCCCCCGTTCCGTTCCCGGCTTCGCCATCGACCGCATGTGCGCAGGTGCCATGACCGCGGTAACGACGACGGCGAGCGGCATCGGCTTTGGCGCCTACGACGTCGTCATCGCAGGCGGCGTGGAACACATGGGCAACCACCCCATGGGCGCGGGCGCGGATCCCAACCCGCGTTTCATGTCCGAGCGACTGGTTGACCCTGCAGCCCTGAACATGGGCAACACCGCCGAAAACCTGCACGACCGCTTCCCGGCGATCACCAAGGACCGGACGGACGCTTACGCAGCAGCTTCGCAGGCCAAGCTGGCCGCCGCCTACAGCAATGATCAGATCCAGCAAGACCTCGTGCCCGTCGCCACCATGAAACCCGGTCAGGGATGGGCGCTGCACACCACGGACGAACCGCCGCGTCCAGGCACCACCGTTGAGGACCTGGCTGAACTGCGCACTCCGTTCCGCGCACACGGCCGCGTCACTGCGGGAAATGCCGCAGGGTTGAACGACGGGGCCACGGCCGCCGTCCTGGCCTCAGCGGAAGCCGCCGAGGAACTCGGGCTTTCCGTCAAAATGCGCCTCGTATCCTACGCTTTCGCCGGCGTCGAGCCCGAAGTCATGGGCATCGGCCCTGTCCCAGCCACCGAGAAGGCACTGAAGAACGCCGGGCTGGGCATCGAGGACATCGGCCTGTTCGAAATCAACGAGGCATTCGCCGTCCAGGTACTGAGCTTCCTGGACCACTTCGGGATTGCCGATGACGACCCGCGCGTCAACCGCTATGGCGGGGCGATCGCCGTCGGACATCCGCTGGCTTCCTCAGGCGTCAGGCTGATGAACCAGCTCGCGCGCCAGTTCGAAGAGGACCCGTCCGTCCGCTACGGCATCACCACCATGTGCATCGGCCTGGGAATGGGCGCAACGGTGATCTGGGAGAACCCCCACCACGCCGACTACGCATCGTCCACCCCTGAGCCGGTCACGACCGCAACCACCGCCCCCACTGAAGGAGCCGCCGCATGAGCGCCGCAGAATTCCAGAAGCTCGCCGCACTGTTCCCCGACGAGGTCGTCACACACTCCTACGTCCAGGACATCCAGCTCCCCGGCGGAGTGGGGACCTTTGCCCTCATCACCCTGGATAACGGTTTGGACCATTCCAAGCCCACCACGCTGGGACCCAACACGCTGGTTGAGCTCGGCCGCGTCCTTGACGGTCTCAAAGAACGGGCCTCGCGGGGCGAAATTGTGGGTGTCGGTGTCACAGGCAAGCCGTATTTCCTGGTTGCCGGCGCCGACCTCTCGGCCGTGAAAACCCTCAAGGAGCGCGAACACGGTCTCTGGATGGCCCAGCTCGGGCACGCCGTCTACGCAACCTTGGCCGATCTCGGCGTCCCGAGTTTCACGTTCATCAACGGCCTGGCCCTCGGCGGTGGCCTGGAGATCGCCCTCCAGTCCACGTACAGAACCGTCTCCACGGGTGCCGGCGCGCTGGCGCTTCCGGAAGCCTTCATCGGCCTGGTCCCGGGATGGGGCGGCGTCTACATCCTCCCGCGCCTGGTCGGTCCGGAGAATGCGGTCAAGGTGATGATCGAGAACCCGCTGAGCAACAACAGGACGCTCACCGGGCCGCAGGCCTACGAGCTGGGGATAGCCGACGCTATCTTTGAGCCCGCCGACTTCGTGGAACAGTCCCTGGCCTGGGCTGCACGCGTCATCTCAGGTGAAGAGGCGCCGGAGCGCAAGAACGCCGTGGACGCAGCCGATGAAGCGGTGGCCGCCCGCTGGGCCGCTGCGGTCGCGGCAGGACGTGCCTTCGTTGAGGCCAAAACCTCCAACGCCTCGCCCGCGCCGGCCAAAGTCCTGGACGTGATGGAAGCCAACCGGACCATGACACAGCAGGAGTCGGCAGAGCTCGAATGCGAAACCCTCGCCGGACTCATGCAGACGGACGAGTTCCGCTCCACTGTGTATGCCTTCCTCGACCTGGTTCAGAAGCGTTCCAAACGTCCCGCGGGTGCCCCGGACCGCAAGTTGGCACGTCCTGTCACCAAGATCGGCGTCGTGGGTGCGGGCCTCATGGCCAGCCAGTTAGCATTGCTGTTCGCGCGGCAGCTGAAGGTCCCCGTGGTCATGACGGACATCGACCAGGCGCGCGTGGACAAGGGAGTAGCGTACGTCCACTCCGAGGTGGACAAAATGCTGGCGAAGAAGCGGATCAAGCCTGACGCCGCGAACAGGACCAAAGCCCTGGTCACAGGCTCCGTCTCCAAGGAAGCCTTTGCCGACGCCGATTTCGTGATTGAAGCCGTCTTCGAAGAACTGCATATCAAGAAGCAGGTCTTCGCAGAGGTGGAAGAAATTGTCTCCCCGGAGTGCATTTTGGCGACCAATACATCGTCGCTGTCCGTGACCGCCATGGCCGAAGACCTGAAGCACCCGGAGCGCCTGGTCGGCTTCCACTTCTTCAACCCGGTGGCCGTCATGCCCCTTCTTGAGATCGTGAAGGCACCGAAGACCGACGACGCTGTCCTCGCTACAGCCTTCGAACTGGCCAAGGGACTAAAGAAGACCGCAGTGCTGGTCAAGGACGCGGCCGCCTTTGTTGTGAACCGCATCCTGCTTCGCCTCATGGGCGAGGTCATCGCAGCGTTCGACGAGGGAACCCCGGCAGAGGTTGCCGATACCGCACTGCGTCCGATGGGCTTGCCCATGTCCCCGTTCACCCTCAGCGCCATGGTGGGGCTTCCGGTGGCCCAGCACGTCCAGGAATCCTTGCACACGGCATTCGGGGACCGCTTCCCGGTTTCGCAGAACCTGCAAAAACTGATCGACAACGGCGTGAAGTCCTTGTGGGTCCCGGGATCCGATGGGAAACCGGTCATTCCCGCTGAGACGCTGGCCATCATGTCGTTCGGCAACACCCCCTCCACCGGGGAAGAAGTGCTTCGCCGCACTCAGGATGCCCTGGCCGAAGAAATCGGGCTCATGCTCGAAGAGGGCGTCGTGGCCGGCCCCGAGGACATCGACCTGTGCGTCATCATGGGTGCGGGATGGCCAATGTTCCTGGGCGGCATCACCCCTTACCTGGACCGGGTGGGTGCCTCCGAGCGGGTCAACGGCAAGCGCTTCCTGGCGCCTGGCGTAGCTTCCGCACCGGCCTAATCCAAAGAGTGGAACAGGCCAAACAGTAGAACAGGCCAAACAGTAGAACAGGCCGGCCCCGGAGCAGTTGCTCCGGGGCCGGCCAGTTCTGTATCGGATCAGAAGAGCGCCACCTTGGGCGACTTCGGGAAGATGTCGTCCAGCTCGTCACGGTCTTCCTGGGTTGGTACCCAGCAGACCGCTTCAGCATTCTCGCGGACCTGTTCGGGCCGCGTCGCACCGGCGATAACGCTGCTGACTCCGGGTTGGGCAGCGAGCCAGGAGAAAGCCAACTGCAACTCGCTGATGCCGCGCTCCTTGGCGAACTGGCCGAAGCGGCCCAGCTGCTCCCAGTCGGCGTCGTGCACCAGGTTGGTCCGCGTATGGCTCAGCCTGGAGCCCTCCGGCGCCTTGCCCGCCGAATACTTTCCCGTGAGCAGCCCGTTGGCGAGGGGGAAGTACGGCAACACGCCCAGGGAGAACGCCTGTGCCGCGGGCAGGACCTCGAGCTCGGCGCGGCGGTCCAGCAGGTTGTAGTGGTTCTGCGTGGAAATGAAGCGGACACCACCTGATTCGCGTCCCACATACTCGGCCTGCGCTATTTGCCAGCCGGCAAAGTTGGAATGCCCGATGTAACGAACTTTGCCGCTGGAGACCAGGTCATCCAGGGCAGCCAGGGTTTCCTCAATCGGCGTCCGGGGATCCGGCGTGTGGAACTGGTAAAGGTCGATCCAGTCAGTGTCCAGCCGGCGCAGGGAGGCTTCGACGGCCTTGACGATGTACCGCCGCGAACCACGGGCATCGAAGTCATTGCCGTTCACCCCGCGCATGTCCATGCCGAACTTAGTGCCGATCACGACATCGTCCCGGCGGCCCTTCAGAGCCTTTCCCAGCATGGTTTCGCTGAGCCCCGGCTCGCGTCCGTAGACATCGGCGACGTCGAAGAACGTCACCCCTGCTTCAACGGCGGCGTGGACAACTGCGTCAGTGCCTTCCTGGGACTCCGTGGGCGTATTGGCACGCCCCAGGTTGTTGCAGCCCAGCCCTACAGCTGAGACGGTCAGTCCGGAATGGCCAAGGCGTCGGTATTCAGTCATGAATTCACCCTATCCCGCTCCCACGGGAAGATAGTCACCCCGGGCAACAAAACCCTAGCCGCCGGCAGTACCGTAGGTGATTCCCGATTCCTCCATGGCATCCTCAAGCTGGGCGATGGCCACTGGACCCATGCCGTGGAGCTTGGAAACCTGGCCCTCACCGTACTCGGCCAGCTGCTCCAATGTTTCTATGCCCTGATGGGCCAGTGCGCGCTTGGCCGGTGCTGCCAGGCCCTTGGGCAAAGGTGTATGTCCGGGCCAGTTGCTCTTGGACGACATGGGGTTCCCTCCTCGTGCATTGGGTGCTACTTAGAGACTAAAGCCCATACCTTGCTTCGGCGAGTGCTTCACCTTGAACGCTGCGGGATCTCCATGGGGCGCGGCAGCCACGGTGAGCTTCGTGAAGTCCAGGTCTTCGCCGCGGACACAGATCTTGACGGCGTTGACGGCTTTGTTGACATCCGGGCACAGGCAAAAAATGTTGAGGTGGCCGTTGCCGATCTCAGAGCGGTCCACGATCCCCAGTCCACGCCACGCCAGTTCGCCGGTAAGGGCCGCTTTCGCCTTCCTTTCCAGATGGCGGTCGCGTTCTGTGCCGTCCTTGGTCTTCAGCGCAATCTGCGCCACCACCCAGAACTGCTCGGACTCGGGAATCTCGGCGTAGCCGTCTTCCTCGCACTGGGCGGCAAAGGCGGTCATCAAACCTTCGACAGCGGACTCGTCATCCACTCCGGTTTCGTTGGTCTTGCTCTGGTGGCCAACTACCCCGTGGTTAACCACGAACTGCTGGTCTTCGTCGTCGTACCAGGCTTCGCGAAAGTGCAGTACACCCTCGTCGTCTGTCTTGTACGTCCGGATAATCCCGGTCATGCGCGTCCTTTCCTGAACCACTCGGCGCTGGGACTGCTGGACCCCAGAACGTCGAACGGTGGTTTCATGGTGTCCACTGCTTCGTATAGCGCTGCGCATTCGGTACGCATGGCGTCCACTGTTTGTCCCGGATAGACCATGGCTGCCCGGTGTTCCTCGAACTCGTCCTCATCATCAACAAACACCCCGTGCGTGGTGGAACGGATGACGTCCAGGTCCATGTCGATCATGTGGAACTCGGTCACACCGGCTTTGATGGGAGTCCAGGCGTGGGCGGTGGCCAGGTCCACATAAATGCGGAAGTCGCCCGGGTAGCTGTCATCGTAGAACGTTGCCACGTACTCGCCTGTCCTGGGTACAAGCAAGATGGCATCAGAAGCGGTGTAGAACGCCGCCCCCGGGCGGGAACAGAACTCCCCTGCGCCCTGGAATATCCACCAGCCGTAAATGTCCTCACCAAGATAACGGCCGGGAACAACCCAGTGGGCGGTGCCGTCCCACTTCCTGTTCCGCGCCACAACAAGGTCTCCAGGCTGCAGGGCGCCCGGTCCGCGATCGTCCCTCACAGGGTGGGCAAGCTGCCTGTAGTGGGGTGCTCCTGACCCGGGAGGGGGCGTGCAAAGGGGACCTTGGTCCCCAAAACCTGGGCAACGACGTCGTGCGTTATCTTTTGCGCGGTGAGCCCGACGCGTTCCAGCACCTGGCTCCGGGAACCGTGCACCAGGAACTCCACCGGCAAGCCGACCTCGTTCAGGGCAGTATCCACGCCGGCTGCACGCATTTCCTGGCGGATGCGGGAACCAACGCCACCGGCGCGTACGCCGTCCTCGATGCAGATCACCAGGCGGTGACGGGCTGCAAGGGCGATGATTGATTTCCGGACGGGAAGGACCCACCGCGGATCCACCACTGTTGAACTGATGCCTTGGGCGCCCAGGCGGTCGGCCACGTCCAAGGCCAACTCGGACATCGCACCTACGCTGACGATCAGGACGTCGTTCTCAGTGGAGCCTGCAGGCCTGCGCGCAAGGATGTCCACGCCGTCGTGGAGCCGTTCGATGGCTTCAACTTCGGAACCGACACTGCCTTTGGAGAAGCGCACAACGGTGGGAGCATCGTTGATGGCAACAGCCTCACGGAGTTCTTCGCGGAGCCGGGTGGCATCGCGGGGGGCAGCCAAATGGAGGCCAGGAACAATCTGGACCATGGCCATATCCCACATGCCGTGGTGGCTGGGCCCGTCCGGACCGGTCACTCCGGCGCGGTCCAGGACAATGGTGACACCGGCTTTGTGCAACGCAACGTCCATCAGGAGCTGGTCGAAGGCACGGTTCAGGAAGGTTGCGTACACGGCAACCACAGGGTGCAGGCCGCCGAAGGCCATTCCTGCGGCCGAGGTCAGGGCATGTTGCTCGGCGATGCCGACATCGATGACGCGTTCAGGATGGCGCTCAGCGAACTTATGCAGCCCCACCGGGATGAGCATGGCGCCGGTGATGCCGACGATGTCCTCGCGCTCGTCAGCAATGTCCGCGATCTCCTCGGCGAACACCGAGGTCCACGACCTGGCACCGGGGATTTCAGTGGACTCCCCTGTTTCGGGGTCGATGATGCCCACGGCGTGGAACTGATCCGCCTCGTTGGCGAGGGCGGGTGCGTACCCGTGCCCCTTCTCGGTCATGGCATGCACAATGACAGGCCCGCCGTAGGCTTTCGCCGTGTTGAGGGCATGCTCCATGGCCTGGAGGTTGTGTCCGTCGACGGGGCCGATGTACTTCATCCCCAGGTCCTCGAACATGCCTTGCGGGGCCCACCAGTCCTTGATGCCCTTCTTCATGGCGTGCAGGCTCTTGTAGGTGAACTGGCCGGCCGGGCCGCCGTTCTGCAGCTTCTTCTTCCACCAGTCGAGCATCCGCTCGTACGCGGGGGCAGTGCGGAGCGAATCGATCGTGGGGCGCAACGAGGCAAGGTAGTCGGCAAAACCACCGACAGTGGGCGCGTAGGAACGTCCGTTGTCGTTGACCACGATCACGACGCGTCGCCGCTTGTCAGCGGCAATGTTGTTGATGGCCTCCCATGTCATGCCACCTGTCAGCGCACCATCGCCGACAACCGCGACGACGAACCGGTCACCTTCACCGGTGAGCTGGCGGGCGCGGGAAATTCCGTCGGCCCAGGACAAGGATGACGAGGCGTGGGAGCTTTCCACGATGTCGTGTTCGGACTCGGCCCGCTCCGGGTAGCCGGAGAGCCCACCCTGTTGACGGAGGGTACTGAAGTCCTGGCGACCCGTCAGAAGTTTATGGACATAGGACTGGTGGCCGGTATCAAAGACGATGCTGTCGCGCGGCGAATCGAACATCCGGTGGACTGCAAGGGTAAGTTCAACCACGCCCAGGTTCGGACCGAGGTGGCCGCCTGTCGCGGCGACGTTGGTGATCAGGAACTTCCTGATTTCGCCAGCCAATTCTTCCAGCTCTTTGCCGGACAGTTTGGCCAGGTCCTGTGGATCCTTGACGGTTTCCAAAAGTCCCAACGGCCCTCCTTAGGGTGAATGACGTGCTCGTTAACTTTAGCGCGTGCCCGGTGCCGCGCGTTCCCCCGGCCACCGCTTCGGCGGGGCGGAATTATCCCGGACGCCAGCAGCCCCGGCCGGTCAATCGACCAGCCGGGGCTGCATGGCACCGTAATCGGCTGAAACCAGCCGGATTATGCGGAGATCTGACGCAGAACGTACTGCAGGATGCCACCGTTGCGGTAGTAGTCCGCTTCGCCCGGGGTATCGATACGCAGCACAGCATCGAAGGACTTGGACGTGCCGTCCTCAGCCGTTGCCGTGACCTTGAGCGTCTTCGGCGTGGTGCCGTTGTTCAGCTCGGTGACGCCCTCAACTGCAAAGGTTTCCGTACCGGTCAGGCCCAGCGTTGCAGCCGACTCACCGGCCGGGAACTGGAGCGGAAGGACACCCATGCCGATCAGGTTGGAGCGGTGGATGCGCTCGTAGCTCTCGGCGATGACTGCCTTGACACCCAGGAGCGCAGTGCCCTTGGCTGCCCAGTCACGGGACGAACCGGAACCGTATTCCTTGCCTGCCAGGACAACCAGCGGCGTTCCCGCAGCCTGGTAGTTCTGGGCGGCGTCGTAGACGTAGGCCTGCGGTGCGCCTTCCTGGCTGAAGTCGCGGGTGAAGCCACCTTCGACGCCGTCCAGGAGCTGGTTCTTGATGCGGATGTTGGCGAAGGTACCGCGGATCATGACTTCGTGGTTGCCACGGCGTGAGCCGTAGGAGTTGAAGTCCTTGCGCTCCACACCGTTGGCCAGGAGGTACTGGCCGGCGGGGGTGTCCGACTTGAAGGAGCCGGCCGGGGAGATGTGGTCCGTGGTGACGGAATCGCCAAGCTTCAGGAGCACGCGGGCACCCGAGATGTCCTTGACGGGATCCGGCTGCGCCTTCATGCCCTCGAAGTATGGGGGCTTCCGCACGTAGGTGGAGTCCTCGGCCCAGGCGAAGGTGTCACCGGCAGGGGTGTCGAGTGCCTTCCAGCGGTCGTCGCCGTCGAAGACGCCTTCATAACCCTTGGCGAACATGGCCTCGTCGATCGAGGAGTCAATGACTTCCTGCACCTCGGTCGGGTTCGGCCAGATGTCCTTCAGGAACACCTCGTTGCCTTCGGAGTCGGTGCCCAGGGCATCGGTGTCGAAGTCGAAGTCCATGGAACCAGCCAGTGCGTAAGCGATGACCAGCGGCGGCGAAGCCAGGTAGTTCATCTTTACGTCCGGGTTGATGCGGCCTTCGAAGTTGCGGTTGCCCGAGAGGACTGCCGTCACCGAGAGGTCGTTGGCCTGGATTGCTTCGGAGATTTCCGGCTCAAGCGGGCCGGAGTTGCCGATGCACGTGGCGCAGCCGTAACCCACGATGTAGAAGCCGAGCTTCTCGAGGTACGGGGTCAGGCCGGACTTTTCGTAGTAGTCCGTGACCACCTTGGAGCCGGGGGCGACGGACGTCTTGACCCACGGCTTGGAGGTGAGGCCCTTGTCCACGGCGTTGCGTGCCAGGAGGGCGGCAGCCAGCATGACGGAAGGGTTGGACGTGTTGGTGCAGGACGTGATCGAGGCGATCGACACTGCGCCGTGGTCCAGTTCGAATTCGCGTCCGTCAGCGGTCTTCACGTGAACCGGCGACGACGGACGGCCGTTCGCACCATTGGCGGCGGACGCAACGCGTGCCGTCTCCGTGGTGTGCGAGTCGGCGTGCGTGAAGGACGGCGAATCGGAAGCGGGGAAGGATTCGTCCAAGGCCTCGTCCACGCTGCCGTCTTCGATGGAGACGTAGTTGTGGATGTCCTTGCGGAACTGCTCCTTGGCATCCGTGAGCTCGATGCGGTCCTGGGGACGCTTCGGGCCGGAGATCGACGGAACAACCGTGGAGAGGTCCAGCTCGAGGAACTCGGAGAAACGCAGTTCGCGGGAAGGGTCGTGCCAGAGGCCCTGCTCCTTGGTGTACGCCTCCACCAGGGCGACGTTCTCTTCTGAGCGGCCCGTCAGGCGCAGGTAGTCCAAGGTGACGTCGTCGATCGGGAACATGGCGGCCGTGGAACCGAATTCCGGGCTCATGTTGCCGATGGTGGCGCGGTTGGCCAGCGGCACAGCCGCAACGCCTTCGCCGTAGAACTCGACGAACTTGCCCACAACACCGTGCTTGCGCAGCATTTCGGTGATGGTCAGGACGACGTCCGTAGCGGTTGCGCCGGCCGGAATGCTGCCGTTGAGCTTGAAGCCGACAACACGCGGAATGAGCATGGAGACCGGCTGGCCGAGCATTGCTGCCTCGGCTTCGATGCCACCGACGCCCCAACCCAGGATGCCAAGGCCGTTGACCATGGTCGTGTGGGAGTCAGTGCCCACACAGGTGTCGGGGTAGGCACGGACGACGCCGTCAACCTCGCGGGTCATCACGGTGCGTGCCAGGTACTCGATGTTGACCTGGTGGACAATACCGGTTCCCGGGGGAACGACCTTGAAGTCGTCGAACGCGGTCTGGCCCCAGCGAAGGAACTGGTAGCGCTCACCATTGCGCTGGTACTCGATCTCCATGTTGCGTTCCAGCGCGCCCGAGTTACCGAACGCGTCGATCTGGACGGAGTGGTCGATAACCATTTCCGCAGGCGCCAACGGGTTGACGCGCTTGGGGTCGCCGCCAAGTTCCTTGACGGCTTCACGCATGGTGGCCAGGTCAACAACGCAGGGAACGCCAGTGAAGTCCTGCATGATGACACGTGCCGGGGTGAACTGGATTTCCGTGTCGGGCTCCGCGTTGGGATCCCAACCGGCCAGGGCGCGGACATGGTCAGCCGTTATATTGGCGCCATCCTCAGTCCGCAGGAGGTTTTCAAGCAATACCTTGAGGCTGAACGGAAGGCTGTCTGCGCCCTCTACGGAGTTCAACCGGAAAATTTCATAGTCGGTGCCGGCTACATTCAGTACGCCTTTGGAACCGAAGCTGTCCACAGTGCTCATGGCAGGACTCCTCTCGCAACAGTTTCATCTTTGTCGCGTGGTTGGCCGCTAGCCAGTTAGGTGGACCTTACTTAGCCGGGCGGCATCTCTGTTGGTCACCCCACCCCGGGGGTGTTCATTCCTGCGGAGCGGGACTACTACGCCCATCGTAGTGGCATTGTCTCCGCCACGGGCAGCCATCCGCCAAAGCCGCCCCGTCCGCAGTCTCGCGCGGACGGGGACCGGCCCAGCTAGGCGGCCGGAACGATCAGGCCAACCGTTTCGAGATGGTGGGTGTTGGGGTAGAGATCAAAAGCCCGCAGCGACTCCAGCCGCCATCCGCCCTGATGGAAGTAACCCAGATCACGCGCAAAGGAAGCGGGATCGCAGGACACATAGGCGATTGCACGCGGGCCGGTGGCCATCAATTGCTTGACCACGGTTTTGCCTGCGCCGGCCCTGGGCGGATCCAGCACCAAGGAGTCGAAGCTGCGGGACCGCTGGTGCAGGACCCGCTCCACGCGGCCCTGGACTATTTCCACCTGGGGCGCTCCATGGAGGTTCTTGCGGGCGTCCCGGCTGGTGCCCGGCGAGCCCTCGACAGAGAGGACCGAACCAGTGATCCCTACGGCGTCCGCCAGAGGGGCCGTAAACAGCCCGGCGCCGGCGTAGAGATCGGCGACCGCCGCACCGGGCTCCAGATACCCGCCGCGGGAAAGATAGTCCGTCACAGCTCCAACCAGGGTGTCCGGTGCGTCCTTATGGATTTGCCAGAAACCCTCTCCTGTTACCCGGTAGTCGTGGCCTGCGGCACTCTCCTGGACCCAGGTCCTCCCCCGCAGTTGCTGGACCTCGCCCTTGATGGGATCGAAACCCGCCACGGAGACGTCGCCTGGCAGTTGGGAGACGATGCTGTGCAAGCGTTTGGGGCTGCTGCCTTCCTCCGGAGCCAGGAGGATCAGGGGTCTGGAACCGTTGGCTGGGACAGCGACCTCCACGCGGGCTATGCCGGAAAGGTCAATGTCCCAAAGCCGGAGGTCGTTGATCCCCTGCAGGGCCAACGGCATTTCCTTGACCGGAAGCACCATGTCCGAGCGGTGGGCATGCATGCCCAAGCGTCCGTTGGAGGTCACCGCGAAGCTGGCGCGCGTACGCCAGCCGCGTCCGTCGTCGTGGTTCCCGCCGACTGCCTCCACCTCGGTGACGAGATCAAGGCCGGCGAGCCGTTTCAGCTGTTCGGCGAGAACCTCTGCTTTCAGGCCACGCTGCCGCTCGAGCGAGATGTGCCCCAGTTCGGCGCCGCCGACCGGCGGGGCACCCCGGTTCCAGGACGCCAGGGAATCCGCCGCCTTCCAAAAATGCGGAACGCGGTCGGGCGAAGCGTCCAGGACCTCCACGACGTCGGCGCGCCAGAAGCGCGACGAGTCACCCGAGTCGGTCAACCGGACGCGGACCTTCTCACCGGGGATGGCATGCCGGACGAAAATAACGCGGCCCTCGTGACGTGCGACGAAATGCCCGCCGTGGGCGATCGGACCGACGCTGACGACGAGTTCATCACCGTCCGCTGCCTGGGCTCCGTGAGTGTCGCTGTGCCCCGTGCGGGGCGGATTGCTGTGGGGGGTCATTGGGTATCCTGCAGTGCCTTTGCTTCTTCTGACGACTTCAGTTGCCACGGAACGCTGGCAACCATGACTCCGGGTTCAAAGTGGAGTCTCGTCTTGATTCTGAGTGCTGTCTGGTTGTGGACCAGCTGTTCCCACCACTTGCCCACCACATACTCCGGGATGTATACGACGATGAGGTCGCGTGGAGAGTCCCGGCGCATGGTTTTGATGTAGTCCATGATGGGCGTGACAGTTTCACGGTAGGGGCTGGCCAAAACAGTCAAGGGAACGGGAATTTCCAGTTTTTCCCAGTCCCTGACGGTGTGCTCCGTCTCTTCGGAATTGATGTCCACGGTCACGGCGTCCAAACGCGATGGCCTTGATGCGCGGGCATAGGCCAGCGCCCTCAGGACCGGTTTGCGCACGTGCGAGACGAGAAGTACGGCATGGACCCGGGTAGGCAGTGCGCGGGGAGAGGAGTCTTCGTCGACTGCGAGTTCCTTGGCGACATTGTCATAGTGGGCCCGGATGCTCCACATGATGAGGAAGAGGATGAACATCGCGAGCAGGGCGATCCAGGCACCCTGTTCAAACTTTGTGATGAGGACAATCACCAGCACCAGTGCCGTCATCCCGAAGCCCATCATGTTGATGGTGCGGGATTTGATGATGCGCCGCCGGACAACCTTGTCCTTGGCCAGCTTCAGCTCACGGCCCCAGTGGCGGATCATGCCCAACTGGCTCGCCGTGAAGGAGATGAAAACGCCCACGATGTAGAGCTGGATCAGCTTGGTGACATCTGCGTTGAACGCGAGGATGAGGACCAAGGCTCCGGCTGCCAAGGCCAGGACACCGTTGCTGAAAGCCAACCTGTCGCCCCTGGTGCGCAACTGGCGGGGAAGGTATCCGTCCTGCGCAAGGATGGAGCCCAGTACGGGAAATCCGTTGAAGGCGGTGTTGGAGGCAAACACCAGGATGATGCCGGTGGCTGCAACGACAATGTAGAAGAGGATGGAGCCGGAGCCGAAGATCGTATCGGCGATCTGGCTGATGGCCGGGGTTTGGATGTAGCCCTCGGGAAGCGGCTTGCCGTCCACCAGGAACTCCTTTGCCGGGTCCAGGACGATGTGCACCTTCGTGGCATTGGCCAGGTAGAGGATTCCAGCCAGCATCGAAGCGGCAATGACACCCAGGAGCAGCAGCGTCGTCGCTGCATTCTTGCTCTTGGGCTTCTTGAAGTTGGGTACGCCGTTGCTGATGGCTTCGACGCCGGTGAGGGCCGCAGCTCCCGAGGAGAAGGCCCGAAGCAGCAGGAAGGCGCCGGCAAGTCCCACCAGACCTTCATCGAATCCGGGCGCGGGAACGATTGTGAAGTTGGCTGACGGGGCCTCCCCCAGCTGTCCGGTCGCCGCCTGGAAGATTCCAACGGCCGTCATGCCCAGGATGGACGCCATGAAGATGTAGGTAGGAATGGCGAAGACCGTGCCGGCTTCCTTGATTCCCCGCAGGTTGACCAACGCAAGGATGGTGACACCTATGGTGGCGATCAACGCCTGCTGGCCGTGGAGCGAGGGGATGGCGGTGGTCAGGTACGTCGCAGCCGACGACATGGACACCGCGACGGTGAGGACGTAGTCAACCAGCAGGGCCGACGCAACCGTAAGGCCCGCATACTTGCCGAGGTTGACGTTCGCGATCTCATAGTCGCCGCCACCGGACGGGTAGGCATGGACGTTTTGGCGGTACGAGGCCACCACTGTGAGCAACACCACCATGACGGCGAGGCCAACCAGGGGCGAGAACGCCACGGCGCTGACCCCGGCCAAGGCGAGCGTAAGCAGGATTTCATCCGGGGCGTACGCCACCGACGACAGGGCGTCCGAGGCGAAGATCGGCAATGCGATGCGTTTGGGCAACAGCGTGTGGGACAGGCGGTCGTTCCGGACAGGCCGGCCCACCAGCACCCGCTTCGCGGCATTCAAAATTGTCAGCACTCCGCAAAGCTACTCTGAATACCCTGCGATGTCATGACGACGAAGGCGTGCTTAGCCAGCCGGCGACGGTAAAGTCATACCGAGCGGCAGGGACAACACACATTAGGAGACATGGTGGCTCACTTCGTGATCATGGGTTGCGGGCGTGTTGGCGCAACTCTGGCACACACTTTGGAGGATGCAGGCCATTCCGTGGCCATCATCGATCAGGACGAGCGGGCCTTCCGCCGGTTGCGGAAGTCCTTTACCGGGCGCAAGGTCACCGGAGTGGGCTTTGACCGGGACACCCTCAAGCAGGCCGGCGTGGAGGAAGCCTACGCTTTCGCAGCGGTCTCCAGCGGCGATAACTCGAACATCCTGGCCACCCGGGTGGCCCGCGAGACCTTCCACGTTGCCCACGTGGTGGCCCGCATCTACGACCCGGGACGCGCCGAAATCTACCAGCGTCTGGGCATCCCCACGGTTGCCGCCGTGCGTTGGAGTGCGGATCAGGTCCTTCGCCGCATCCTGCCCGAACAACACCTGGCGGGCGATTACCGCGAACCCTCAGGCCGTTTGGTCCTGGCTGAAGTGGACCTGCACCAGGATTGGATCGGCCACAGGCTCAGCTCCATCGAAGAGGCCGCCGGTATACGCATCGCCTTTCTTACCCGCTTCGGAGAGGGCCTGCTTCCGCAGGCCGGCACCGCCTACCAGGAAGGCGACACGGTCCACGCCATGCTGAGCCTGGACCGAACATCCGAGATCAGCCGGATCCTCGCCAAAGCACCCGCCAAGGAGTCTTAGTGAAAGTTGTCATTGTTGGCGCAGGCAGCGTCGGCTCGTCCATTGCGCGCGAGCTCCTGGCCCACCATCACCAGATCCTGCTCATCGATCTCAAACCCGAGGTCATCGGACGCAGCGGACTCCGCGGTGCCCGGTGGCTGGTGGGCGACGCCTGTGAGCTAAGCACCTTGCAGGACGCCAAACTTGACGATGCCGACGTCGTGGTTTCAGCCACAGGCGACGACAAAGTAAATCTGGTCGTGTCACTTCTCGCCAAGACCGAGTTCGGCGTCGGACGCACCGTCGGACGCGTCAACAACCCGAAGAATGACTGGATGTTCAACGACTCCTGGGGTGTTGACGTCGCGGTCAATACTCCGCAGCTCATGACGGCCCTCGTCGAGGAAGCCGTGGAGATTGGCGACATCGTGCGCCTGCTGACCCTGCAAACCGGTGTGGCATCAATCGTGGAGTTCACGGTTCCGCACGACTCCCATGTGATTGGGAGCACCGTGGGTGCGATTGAATGGCCCGAAGATTCAACACTTGTGGCCATTTTGCGCGACCAGGCCCCCATCACCCCCACGCGGGACGACGTCCTCGATGGTGGCGACGAGCTCTTCTTCGTCACCACCATCGCGGCGGAAGATGGTCTGCGGGCACTGTTGTCGAAGAATTCAGGCGCCGGCGAAGACTCCGGCGAACACGCCGCGGAAACGGCTCAAGCGTCCGACGACGACGGCTTCGACGGCTGAACTCCGGGCTTGGTGACCAGCCACGCCACCCACAACCCCAGGATGTAGAGCGGGGCACCCATCAGGAGCCGGGTGGTGGCAAGTGCGGTCAACCCGTCCTCGCCCATGAAGTACAGGGGAACCTGCACTACCAGGCGCAGGGCGAGCACAGCCACCACGATCCAGGTGCCGAGCTTGTAAGCACGGAGCCGCTCAGGATCCTTCCGCCATTCAAGGCCCTCATTGCGGACGAACCCGAAGAGCAGGCCGGCCACGGGCCATTTGAGCACGATGGAAAGGACCATGGCGGCGATATACGCGAGGTTGGTGAAGAACCCGAGCACGTAGAAGTCCTCGGCCTTCCCGGTGGTGTTCGCGAGCCAGGCGGAAATACCGACTCCAACCACGCCTGCCAGCGCCTGTGTCAGGGGGCGCCGCTGGATCAGGCGGACGACGGTAAAGACTGCTGCAGTCGCCAGGGCGGCAACAAGCGACGGCGTCAGGTCCCGGGTGATGGTAAAGGTCACCAGGAAGACAAGCCCCGGCAGGATACTCTCGGCAATGCCCTGCACACCACCGGCCGACTTCAACATGTCCACGTGGCCGGCGCTGTTGCGGTGAAGTCCTGCTTTTTCGGCGTATCCGGCGGCGATGTCGGACATGCGCGGCTTATCCGTGTCGGGCGCCGGTGCCTCCAGACCAGGCCCCTCGCCGCGTTGGGGCGAAGACGGTCCGGTGTCCTTGGGGTCTGATCCGTTGGCGACGGTCATAGGTGCTCCTGACGGGAAAGTATTTCGTAGCGCGGGTTGAACATTGCCGGGAAGCCGTCAAGCTGCGTCACCATGCCGTTGAGGCGAAGTTCCACGCCGGCTTCGATTCCCGGTACACGTGTCCGGCCGAGCCAGATGACGCGCAGGCGGTCGTAAGGCTTCCTGGCTCCCCCGCTCGTCGCGGAGGGCTGGATTCCCGGCCTGAGGGCGTCCACCACCATAGCGGAGAAAAATGGCTGTTCGCTGGGTGGCTGGTGCGTCACCGACTCGATGATCCCCGTGCATACTGCCCTTCCCCGCTCGGGAAGATCACGGATCCCCCGGTCCCCGGGGCGCTGCGACGCCACTCCCCCGCGGCCCGGCGAGTCAGCCAATCTGGGTGATCTCCGGGCCTCGCTCGGGCTGCTGAAGGGTGGAGTCCGACGGCGGCACGGCTCCCTGGGGAGCGGCGGCCGGGCCGGGAACGGCTGCATCCTTGGGCAAGCGCAGCTGCAGCAGTTCTCGTGGCGGCATCGGATTGTCGCCGCGGACCACTACTACGCGGCGGAAGAGCTCCTCCAGGCCTGCTGCGGCGTCACGTTCCAGGGCAGCCTGCCCACCGAGCACGCCGCGCAGGAACCAGCGGGGCCCGTCCACGCCCATGAAGCGGGCTGCGCGGAATCCCTTGCTTCCATCGGCGGCCTCGGCCGGCAGCTTGGCTACAAGTTCGGTACCGAAGTCTCCCTGGATTTCTTCCGTTTCGCCGCCTTGGCTTGCTACGGACTGGGTGATCTGTTCCCGGATTTCATCCCACAACCCTTCCGAACGTGGTGCAGCAAATGCCTGCAACTGCAGGCTGGAACCTGCCAGATCCAGCGTCACTGCCACCACGCGTTGGGTTGCTTCTTCCACCTCAAGGCGGAGCTGGAGACCTTCAGCGGGCGCGATCAGCAGGGCACCCAGGTCAACGTACCCCTCGCGACTGTCGATTTCATCCACGTCCAGGGGACCTTTGCCCAGACGGAAGTCACCCCGCGCCGGGGACTCACTGGTTTGGGGATCTTGCGCCTCGGCACCGGATTCCTCGACGGTGCCGGCGGTGTCAGACCGCTCGGCCTTGGACTTCTTGCCGCGCCCAAAAAGCATTGGGTTTTCTCCTTAGTAGTGGTCTGTCCCCAAGTAAACCGCAACCACGTTAATCCACGTTAACCGCGCAACAGCGTCAGAGGGCAGTCGGCAGCACGCGCCGATTGAGTAGTCGGCTCAGGCCTTCGGTGCGTTGAATCCGCCCGTGGAACCGAAGCCGCCGGTGCCGCGGACGGAATCGGACAACTGGTCCACGGTAACGAACCGCGCGTACTCCACACGCTGAATCACCATCTGTGCAATTCTATCGCCGCGCTTGAGGCTGATGGCGCTGTTTTGATCGGTATTGAGCAGTGTCACGGCAATCTCGCCGCGGTATCCGGCATCGACGGTTCCCGGAGCATTGACGACAGTCAGCCCGTGTTTGGTGGCGAGTCCCGACCTCGGATGGATGAGGGCGACGAAGCCGTCGGGCAAGGCGATGGAGACCCCCGTCGGAACGAGCTTCCGTTCCCCCGGGGCCAGATGCACGTCCTCGCGGGCGCGAAGGTCGGCTCCGGCATCGCCTGGGTGGGCGTAGGACGGTGCTTCCAGGCCGGCGTCGAGCATTTTCAGCTGCACGTCCAGGGTCGGGGCACCGTACGCTGCGGTGGTCTCCGCATCAGGGCTGGCGGTGTCTGTACTGAATACTGCGGTCTCGTTACTCACAGTGGTTCATTCTACTGTTATTGGCGCTGCCTGCTCCGGTTGCGGCCCCGCAGGCATGCACGCAGTGGTGTCAGCCGCCGGATAAGCTGGGTACATGCCTACGCCTGACCAGTCTTCCCCCGTGCCTGCCCGGAACACCCCAGCAACTTCCGGGGTCCTGTACACGGAGAAGCTGTGGCCGTCGTTGTGGATCTGGATTGTGGTCCTGGGCCTGTCAAGCGCAGGCCTGCTGATGTTCGGACCGATCAGCCCTATGGCCGGAATTATCGCAGCCCTCGCCTTACTGGCCATCATGACCACCATGCTGGTACTTTCCACTCCCACCATCACCGTCACCGCAGACACTGTGCGCGTGGGGCGTGCCAGCATCGACCGCGCGTTCGTGGGTTCGGTCCAGGCGTTCAAGAAAGCCGAAGCAACCGCCGAACGCGGACCGCGACTGAACGGGCTGGCCTACATGTGCTTCAGGGGTTGGATCGACCCCGTGGTCAAGATCGAAATCACGGACCCGGCCGACCGCACCCCTTACTGGCTCGCTTCCTCCCGCCGGCCCGACGAGCTCGTCGCTGCCCTCAGCACACCCCGCGCCTAGTTCCTGCCCGTGGGCACGGGCCGCCTAGCTTTCACATTCCGTGCAATACAGGTGACCGCCCCGTTCTGCAGCGATCTGGGACCTGTGCTTGACCAGGAAACAGTTGAAACAGGTGAACTCGTCAGGTTGCGGTGGCATGACCTGAATCAGGAGCTCTTCTCCGGAGAGGTCGGCTCCCGGGAGTTCGAACCCATCGGCAAGATCGGTCTCATCGACGTCCACTGCTGAGGACTGTTTCCCCGATTGGCGCGTCTTGAGTTCCTCCAGGGAATCCTCGCTGACGTCTTCCTCGGTCTTTCGAGGAGCATCGTAATCCGTGGCCATGGTCTTTCTTCGTCCTCCATACCTGCTCTGGGTGGGATCCGGGACGGCTCCCTGTCCGCCACCGGTGTATGGGTGCAACACCGGACGCACGGGATTTGTGCCCGATATCGGCCAGATTGTCCTCCGGCGTCCGGCAAAAGTCCATAGCCCCCCCGCCGCAGCACAGCATGGGGTCGAATCCGGCCGGTTTCTGCGGAATATCACGGCACGCCCTCGCTCCTAGTAGGAAAAGGCCCCCGCTGATGGCAGAGTTTCGAATGTCAGTTATGCCATGTGGTGGAGGGTGTTATGCAGGATCTACGGCTGGTAGGCGTCCACGACGACGGCGGGCACCTGCTCTTAAGCGGCCCGGGCGGTGCGATGTTCCAGCTGCCGATCGACGAAGCTCTGAGGGCGGCAGCGAGCCGTACCCCGGCTCAGGTGGCCGCCCGCGCCTCCAACACGCCGATCGCCATGTCCCCCAGGGACATCCAGGCCAGGATCCGCAGCGGGGCAACAGCAGCCGAAGTGTCCGAGTTGTCAGGGCTCCCTCTTGCCAATGTCCAGCGTTACGAGGGACCCGTCCTCGCCGAGCGCGAGTACGTTGCCCGGCAAGCGCGTGCCATCGAAGTGGCGTCCCCCGCTCCGGGCCACGACGCCTACCGTTCGGCTTTCGGGGATGCCCCCGCCACCCTTGGTGAAATGGTGGACCACAGGCTGTCCGCCCACGGCATCGACTCATCGACGCTCGAGTGGGATTCCTGGCGCCGCCCTGATGGTTCCTGGACAGTGGTTGCCAGGTTCGAGACCGCTCCAGGCTCGCACGCCAGCATTGGTGAGGAACCTCCCGCCATGTGGACGTTCAGTCCGCAACGCAAGTCACTGCAAAACGCAAACCGTTGGGCCCAGCAGCTCAGCGAACTTGAACCACTGGATGGCCCGGTGCCTGCCCGACGGCTCGCCGCCGTCTCGGACCGCCCTTTCGATTTTGAGACCGATGCCGAAACTGCCGCCCGTGCCTCGGCGAAGGAATCGGACAGCCTCCTGGAAATGCTCCGTTCACGCCGGGGACAGCGCTTGGGCGTCGACGAAGACGGCGACGACGCGTTGGCCGTCTTGTTGAGCAACGTGCCTGCGGCCCATCCCCGACCTGGCGACGACGCTACTGATGCCCCCGAGGACGACGGTCTTTCCCACGGCGCTTCCAGTGTCCCCGTTGCCGAGGAACCCGCACGCAAGGACGGACGGCCCTCAATGCTTTCCCGGCTGAGCCTTGCCCCCCGGCACGTCGAGGCTGATGACGATGACGATTCCCTGAAGCTTCACAACGGCGTCAGCACTGACACCCGCGAAATCACGGTGGTGGCCGGCCCGGTTCGTCCTGTTACTTCACTGACCGGCCGTAAGCCGGCCGGTCTCGACGAGCTCCTGGGTGGCGGCCCGGGCAGCGAAACTCCAGCCCCTGCTGCCGGGCGCCAGCAGGAGACGTCCACGGACGAAACAGCGGCGGATGAATCCACCGAGCCCGGGGCACCGCAACCCGCCGACGCCCCAGCCGAACGCCAACCAGCACGCCCCAAGAGGTCCAGCATCCCCAGCTGGGATGAGATCGTGTTCGGAGCGCGCGGAGACTAGCGCTGGGCCTGTTGTCCGGCTCCCGGCCAGAGGCACGCATCGATGTCGAACGGCAACGGCTGATCGCCGCCCGCCATGAGGTTGGCCCCGTGGGCCGTGACCCTTCGCATGTAATGGCGTCGGCACAGAGTCTCGTAACCGACGACGCCGGCATCGGCCCGGTCTTGCGCATCGGCGTCTGAGGCGGTGGGAGCGACATCACCCACCATGACCTGTTCGCCTTCCACCACCATGATGCCGTTGAGTGTGCGCGCATTCTGGGTTGCCCGGCGGCCACACCAACAGAGTGCCTCGACCTGCAGGACCTGAACCTTGTCGGCCAACTCGATGAGCCGCTGGGATCCCGGGAACAGCCTGGTGCGGAAATCGGACGTGATTCCAAAAGCGAAAACGTCGACGTCCATCTCGTCCACTACCCGCGCCAGCTGCTCCACCTGGACCGGCGAGTAGAACTGTGCTTCGTCGCAGATGAGGTAATCCACGCGAAGTCCGCTGGTGCGGCGGATCACGACTTCGTCCCAGAAGTCCGTGTCGCCCCCCACCTCCACGGCATCGGTCTGGAGCCCCAGCCTGCTGGAAATCGTGGAATCACCTGCCCTGTCGTTGCAGCTGAACCGGACTCCACCGCGGCCCCGGGCACGGTGGTTGTGGTCCATTTGGAGGGCCAACGTCGATTTTCCGCAGTCCATCGTGCCGGAGAAGAAGACCAGCTCAGCCACGTTTGCCCTGCCTGCCCGCCGCAGGGAAGCAGAGAAGCGGCACTTCGCGTTCGGCGCGGGTGAGTGAACCGTGCTGGCCCACCACCTCAAGCGAGGCTGGTCGGGCACGGCGGGTGTCGTACAGGGCCAAGGTGTCCCTGGCGGCAATCATGAGGTCACCAATGCGCGGAGCTACCTCGGGAAGGACGTCGCCAAACAAGCCGGCTGCCACTGCCTGGTCGCGGGTGAAGACCCAGATCCGTTCTCCAAAGCGCCGGCGCCAGGCATCAACCAGCGAATCGCGGTGTGCCTCTGTGGCGTCAGGTTCCAGATAGAGGTGCACCATGCGTGGTTCCCCGGCTGTGTGCCGGACACCGGCCACCAACGAGGCATCGGCCGCGTAGTCGATCCGCTGGGATGCAGGGACGTCGAGCATGCCGTGGTCACCGGTCAACAGGATGGTGGTCCCTGCCGGCAGCGTGGCGGAAAGCCGCTTCACCGTGGAATCAAGCTCTTCGAGCTGGTGCTCCCAGCGATCGGACTGGCAGCCGTAACGGTGACCGGCTTTGTCGAGTTCATTGACGTAGAAGTACATCAAGGACCGGCCACCACCGGACATGGCTTCAGCCGCAGCAGCAGTTCTTGCGTGCAAGCTGGTCCCTCCAATGAACCGGCTTCCCCGGAGCGCAGCCTGGGTCATGGGCGAATTCCCAAACTGGGGCAGGCTGACCGTGACAACGTCCAGCTCGGCGGCCACGCGTTCAAAGACCGTGGCATTGGGCTGCCAGAGAGCGGGATCCACCTGGGGGTCCCAGTTCCCAAGGAGGTTGACCACCTTGTCCTGTCCAGGGTCCAGGACGTCGTACCCCACCATCCCGTGCTGCCCGGCGGCCAGCCCCGTGCCGAGGCTGGCAAGGGAAGCGGCCGTGGTGCTCGGAAAGGCGGAGTCAATCCACTGCGGGACGCTTCTCTGGCCCGCCGCAATGACCGAACGCAGGAATGGCGTGTGGGAAGCCTTTTGCTTGAGCAGGCTCCTTCCCAAGCCGTCGGCCAGCACGACACAGACCCGGTGGGTTGACGGCAGCTGGAGCTGGTTGCTGAAACCGGGGACCCCGAGCGCCGCCGCGGAACTCGTCAGGACTTCAGCGATCGATTTTGTCCCGTAAAGGGGTGGAGCTGGAAGGTCAGCTGCCGCGGAGTCCACCGGCGCGGGGGTCTGCGCGGTGTCCCTCAACGCTGGTGCCCACGGCTCAGGCGGCTGCTGAAGACGCCCGAACGCGGCCTGGGGGCCGGAATGCCGGAGTGCTGGACCGGGGCGGGATTTCCCGTGTTGACTGCGCGCAGCGCCCTGGCGAAGAGTTTGGCGTCCTGGACGGCCTGCAGTCCATCGGCTTCTGCACTGATACGCAGAACGATGTCTTCCTGGGCGATGGTTCCGCTGTAGCCGTGGTCAGCTTCGCACTGGGGGTCTCCGCAGCTTGCAGGGCCCATGTCCAGCCGTTGTCCGCCGGACCAGGCGATGGATACTGTCAACTCGCGCACGGGATCGGATGGTTTGTAGTTTTGCGGCTGGGAGTACATGTAGCTAAGGACCACCGAACGGATCTGGGCAACAGGTACCGACTCCGTGGAGATCTGGGCAACGATCTGCTCACCGGCCTCGTCCAGTTGCTGGTCATCCACATGGGTAATCACCAGCATGTCCTCCGTGAGGACAAGGACGGTGATGTGCCGGCGGACCTCCGCGCGATCGAAGTGCGTCTCGAGGTGGACCAGGTGCGACAAGCACTCGCGGCCATCGAGGGCATCGTCAACGACGTCGGCCACCAAACGCGGGTAGAACCCTGCCTGCTGCAGGGCCTGCTCCAGGCTTTGTCCTTGGGAACTGTGGTGGTGTCCTGCGTGGTTCCCGGTGGAGGACGGGCGGGACTGAGGCGTCGGAGACTGGGTGCTCATTCCCCCATTTTCACAGATCGCATGGTGACTTCCTAACCGCGCACCGTGCCCCTGTGGCTAACTTCGCATCGCACGGCGGGCACTGTCGGTACGCTGGGCCGCGTTGCCGATCCACACCTCGGCTCCGAGGATCGTGGCGCCTGCCGGGCCTGCAAGTACGGGGTTGAACTCAACCAATGCAATCCCAGGGTGGTCGTCCTTGAGTTTGGCGAGCCGGGCTGCGATGTCTTCAAGGGCAGCGACATCAACGGCCGGGAGCCCTTGGTAACCGAAGAGCTTCCTGGAGGCACGAGGCGAACGAATGACATCGTGAAGATCCGCGGCCGAAAGTGGCGGCACCCTGTGGGCCCAGTCATCCAGGAGGTTCACCGCGTCACCGGCCAGTCCGAACGACACGACGGGCCCCAGGAGCGGGTCCTCCATGGCACGGAAGGTACACGCCTGCCCCACGGGGGCCATGGCTTGCACTTCCAGCGACGGAGAGCCGTAGGGCTCCAGGGCCCGGCGCATCTGTGCGATGTTCTGGCGCAAGGATCCGGCGTCCTGGATGTCCAGCCGCACGCCGCCCAGGTCAAGCCGGTGTCGAAGCGCCGGGTCGGTAGTTTTCAGCACCACGGGCCAGCCCGCCTTGTCCGCGGCACTGACGGCTTCCTCATCCGTGCCGAAACCGAAGCTGGGCAGCACCTCGATACCGTAGCCGGCCAGCAGGGCCGCAGCTGCACCGGCGTCGAGCTTCCTGATCTTTTCACCCGTGACACCGGCGAGCATCGCCGCGAGTGTGTCCCTGGTGCCGTCGACGTCGCAGCCTTCAGGTTCCACGAAGAGTCCCTGGTCGCGGTCCCGCCACTGGGCGTACCGGACAATCGACGCCAACGCAGCTACAGCTGCCCCGGCATTGGAGTAACAGGGCAGCGGTGGCTTACCGTCAGCTCCTACCATTCCCTCGACGTGGACGGAGGGGTCCAGGATTCCCGTGAAGGCCGCGATGATGGGCTTTCCCGCCTCCGCAGCGCACTCGGCCAGGACGCTGGCCAGGGCCTCCACCGTCAGGCCGCGGGCCGGGAGGAGGGCAGCCACCACAGCATGGACGGAGGTGTCCGCGAGGCTCTCCAGCAGGCTGGCCCTGAGCGCCGGCAGAGCGAGGGACATTCCGGCATCGAGGTCCACGTCGGTCACCAGGCGGTTGACGTCCAGGCCCAGTGGCACGGCACTGTCCGCCACCACCTTCGCCAGCGCAACCGAGTTCGAATACACGGCCAACCCCGGGCCCTGCGGCAGCGCTTGGGAGGAGGCGATCTGGGCGATGTCCATGAGTTGCTCGATGGTGTCCACGCGGATCACGCCCGCCTGCCGCATCATGGCATCCAGGGCCGCAGCGGGCGCCTGCGTGGTCCGGACCTCATGCCCGGGCGGCAGGCTGAGGCCAGTGACATCGGATTTGGCGACGATCACCGGCTTGTTGCGCGACAGGCGGCGCGCCAGCCGCGAAAACTTGCGCGGGTTGCCAATGGACTCAAGGTAGAGGCCCACGGCGGACGTGTCGGCGTCGTCCTCCCAGTACTGCATGACGTCGTTACCCGAAACGTCAGCGCGGTTGCCTGCGGACAGGAACGAGGACAACCCCAATCGACGGCGGCTGGCGGCCGCGTACACCGCCACACCCACGGCGGCCGACTGGCTGAACAGGCCAAGGCTTCCCCGGGGCGGCATGGCGGGGGCCATGGACGCGTTCAAGGAAACGGCCGGGTGGGTGTTCAGGATCCCGAGGGATTCCGGACCGATCACGCGCATGCCGTTGGCCCGTGCCCGCCGAACCAGCTCATGCTGGCGTGCCAGGCCCCGCTCGCCGTCGTCGGCAAATCCTGCCGTGGCCACAACGATCCCCTTGACGCCTGTGGCGGCACATTCGTCCACCACCTTGGGCACTTCGTCATAGGGAACGGCGATGATGGCCAGCTGGACGGGCCCCGGAATTTCGGACAGTTTCGAAAACGAGATCATGCCGGCGAGCTCGAACGCCTCCGGATTGACTGCATAGACAGGTCCCTTGAAGCCGCCTTCAATGATGTGCTCGAGCAGTTGATAGCCGACGGTCCCCCATTTGCGGCTGGCACCGATGACAGCCACCGACGACGGCGACAACAGGTCGCGTACGCTGCGCGCCTCAGCGCGGTGCTCACGGGACTCCATGACTGCCCGCGATTTTTCCGTGGGGTCGATGTTGAACTCGACGCTCACCACGCCGTCGTCAAAGTGGCGCTTGAGGTCATACCCGGCGTCGGCGAAGACCATCAGCATCTTGCGGTTGTCCGGCAGGACCTCGGCGGTGAACCGCCGGATGCCGTTCTCCCGGGCGGCCACGGCGAGGTGCTCCAGGAGGATCGAACCGATGCCGCGCCCCTGGTGGGCGTCGGAAATGTTGAAGGCCACCTCGGCTTCGCTGGGATCATCGAGCCGGTCGTAGCGGCCTATTCCCATGATTTCGCCACCGATGGTGATTACGAACGCGACGCGGTTGATGTGGTCGACTTCGGTGAAGCGCCGCACTTCCTTGCCGGACAGTTTGGGCTTGAAGGAAAAGAACCGCATGTAGATGGACGCCTGCGACTGACCTGCGTGGAAAGCCTGCAAAGCCTCGGCGTCCTCGGGCCTGATCGGGCGGAGGTGGGCCGTTCCGCCGTCGCGCAGCACGACATCGGCCTCCCAATATTCCGGATAAATGCCGACGCCGGGCTGATCCACCATAGGCTTAGCCTAGCTAAAACATCCGCTGTACAACTCTCAAGGATCCACCGACCCCATGGCCCGCAGCCAATCTTCCGCACGCAAAGCCGAACCGCTCGGCGATTTCACCGAGAACATCGTCGATATTGACGTCACGTCCGAGATGGAAGGCTCCTTCCTGGAGTACGCCTACTCGGTGATCTATTCGCGCGCCCTTCCGGACGCGCGCGACGGCCTGAAGCCTGTCCAACGGCGAATTCTGTACATGATGTCCGACATGGGCCTGCGCCCTGACCGGGGTCACGTCAAGAGCGCCCGTGTTGTGGGCGAGGTCATGGGAAAGCTCCACCCCCACGGCGACGCGGCCATCTACGACGCCATGGTCCGCATGGCGCAGGACTTTTCGCTCCGCCTGCCGCTGATCGATGGCCACGGCAACTTCGGCTCGCTCGACGACGGCCCGGCGGCTCCGCGTTACACCGAGGCACGCCTGGCGGCTGCTGCGCTGACCATGACCGACCACCTCGATGAAGACGTGGTGGACTTCGTCCCGAACTACGACAACCAGCTCACGCAGCCCGAAGTCCTTCCTGCAGCTTTCCCCAACCTGCTGGTCAACGGCACTACCGGCATTGCCGTTGGCATGGCGACGAACATGGCTCCGCACAACCTGGTGGAAGTCATTGCGGCCGCCCGGCACCTGATCGCCAACCCCGACGCCACCCTGGATGAGATCATGCGCTTCATCCCCGGTCCGGACCTGCCCACGGGCGGCCGCATCGTGGGACTGGACGGGATCCGGGATGCCTATGCCACCGGTCGTGGATCCTTCAAGACACGCGCCAAGGTGGAGGTGGAGCAGTTGTCCGCCCGCCGCACCGGCCTGGTGGTCACGGAACTCCCCTACATGGTGGGCCCCGAAAAGGTCATCGAGAAGATCAAGGATGCCGTCAATGCCAAGAAGCTGACAGGCATCAGCGACGTCGTGGACCTCACGGACCGCAACCACGGTCTGCGTCTGGTGATCGAGCTTAAAAACGGCTTCAATCCCAATGCCGTGCTGCAGCAGTTGTACCGCTACTCGCCCATGGAAGATTCCTTCGGGATCAACAATGTCACGCTGGTGGATGGGCAACCGCAGACGCTCGGCCTGCTGGAACTGCTCCAGGTCTATGTGGCACACCGCCTCAACGTGGTCCGCCGGCGGACAGCTTTCCGCCTCGGCAAGAAGAAGGACCGCCTCCACCTGGTGGAAGGTCTGCTGATCGCGATTGTCGACATCGACGAGGTCATCCAGATCATCCGCTCCTCGGATGAGGCAGCGGCCGCCCGCGAACGGCTCATGTCCATCTACGACCTCACCGAGATCCAGGCGAACTACATCCTGGAGCTACGGTTGCGGCAGCTGACCAAGTATTCACGGCTTGAACTGGAGAAGGAACAGGACGAACTGCGCCGGGAAATCGAGGCGCTCGAAGCCATCCTGGCCTCCGACGAATTGCTTCGCGACCTCGTGTCGGGAGAGCTGGGCGTCGTCGCCGAAAAGTACGGCACGCCACGGCGGACTGTGCTCCTGGAATCCGAGGCCGTATCCCCCACGGTTGCCGCCGCCCTGGCCGCCGCGCCAGGTCCCAAGGGGAAGGCAGCGGCCCTTCCCCTGGAGATTCCGGACGACCCTTGCTGGGCATTGCTCAGCACCTCCGGGCAGATTGCCAGGACCTCCAACCAGGAGCCGTTGGTTGAAGCCGGTCCGCGCGTCAAGCACGATGTGTTCCGGTCCGTGGTCAAGACCACTGCCCGTGGAGAAATCGGTGCCGTGACATCGCAGGGGCGGATGCTGCGCCTGCAGGTCATGGACATGCCGGTGCTGCCGCCTGTCTCAGGGCTTCCCAACCTGGCCGGAGGCGTCCCTGCCAAGGACTTCATCACGCTTCTCAAGGGAGAAACGCTCATCGCGTTTGTCCCCTTGGACGCGGTTCTGGCCGTCGGTACGCGGCAGGGAGTGGTGAAGCGCGTTCAGCCGGACTACCCGCTGAACCGCGAGGATTGGGAGATCATCGCCCTGAAGGACAAGGACTCGGTTCTCGCCGTGGAGCCCGCCCAGGAGGACGACGTCGATCTCGTCTTCGTGACCAGGCAAGCCCAGTTGCTGCGGTTCAGTGCCTCCAACGTCCGCCCGCAGGGACGCACGGCCGGCGGTATGGCCGGTATCAAGCTTGCCGCCGGTGACGAGGTGATCCACTTCGGTGCCGTGCGCACCAACGATTCCGCCGCCGTCGTGGTGACCATCGCCGGCACCACGGGTGCGCTGCCGGGCACGGCCCCTGGTACCGCGAAGGTGACAGCTTTCGAGGAGTATCCGGCCAAGGGCCGCGCCACCGGTGGCGTCCGCGTCCACCGTTTCCTTAAGGGCGAAGACACTCTGCTTCTGGCGTGGGCCGGGCATGGACCGGCCAAGGCGTCGTCCGCGGCAGGGGTGGCACGCGCCCTCCCCCATGAGCACGGAAGGCGCGATGGCTCCGGCGTCCCGTTGTCACAGCCGGTTGAAGCCATTGGTCCGAGCATGACGTGGGCTGACGCCTCAGAATAGTGCCCGCGCCGGGCATGGCAGAGGCCGGAGGTTCCAGACGACCTCCAGCCTCTGCCTCGCAGCGGCCGCGGGGCCGCCAGCCGGGCTAGCCGTTCTGGTTGATGCTCAGTATGTTTCCTTCGCTGTCGAGGAACCACGCTGCGGCACTGCCGTCGGGCATGGTCGCCACGCCGTCTTCGGTCTTCAGTCCGGGGAAGTCGTAGTCCTCGAACGTGACTCCTTTGCCGCGCAACTCCTCCACCGTGGCCCTGACGTCACTGACGGTCCAGCCCATTTGGGTGTTCTTCGCCGTCCCCGCATTCGGCGTCTGATACACGAAGAATCCGGTCCCGTCGCCGCACCTGTATTGGAGGTTGTCGTCGGCGTCCGGATTTTCGGGTTCCAGTCCGAGCTTCTCGCTGTAGTAAGCGCGGGCCCGGGCTATGTCCTGTGCCGGGAGAACGGCACCAACCTGCTGATCCTTGAGCATTGTTTTCTCTTTCCGGCTCTCCCCCCGGAACGAACTTTACTCCTGGCCGGTATGGGAAGAAATCGCAATAGGGCAGCATATTTCCTGACCTGTAACGGGCTGTGGCCGGGATGAGCCTAGACTGGCCGCATGCCGATCATCCCTGATGAAAAGGACTGGACCTGGGTCCTCTCCGAGCCCTGCCCCGAATGTGGTTTCGACCCCTCAACGGTGACTCCTGCAACGGTGCCCGGCACCGTCCTGAACATGCTTCCGCGGTGGCGGGCCGTCCTGCGGCGGGAAGACGCAGCCGTGCGCCCGAACGACCATACGTGGTCGCCCCTGGAATACGCGTGCCACGTCCGCGACGTCTTCAGCCTTTTCGACCAGCGCCTGAACCTGATGCTCGCAGAGGACGACGCCCGTTTCGCCAACTGGGACCAGGACCAGGCCGCGATCGACGGTGAATACGATTCCGCTGATCCCCGTGCCGTGGCTGATGAACTCGAGGCGGAAGGCACCGTGATCGCCGAGTCCTTTGCGCGCGTCGTGGAGGACGACTGGCAGCGCACCGGGACCCGGAGCAACGGTTCAGCTTTTACTGTGCTGACGTTCTCCCAGTACTTCCTGCACGACGTTGTCCATCACCTTCACGACGTGGATGGTTAGCAGCTAGAGCATCTTTTCCCACGTCATGCTGCGGTTCACCGGGGCATAGCCCATGCCCAGGTACAGTTGCAGCGCTCCCGTGGGATTCGCAGAGTCAACGTCCAGGGACGCTATGTCCATCCCTGCCAGGGCGTAGCGGCGCATGGCGTCGGCGAGCAAAGCCTGGGCGATGCCACGGCCCCGGTAGGAGCGTCGGACGCCAAGGAGCTCGGTGTAGCCTTCCTTGAAGCCGCGCTCCACGGCGGACTGGGGATCATGGCTGGTCAGTTGATACCCGGCCACGGCACCCGTGGAACTATCGATCACTACGGCGCTTAGGTCGTGCCGCCCTGTGGGTTCCTCGATGGTGAAGCGCCACGATTCCTCGTCGCGTGGTTCACTCCCCCAGTGGTCCCGGAAGGCATCGTTGTGGGCCAGGCGCACTGGCTCGAAGAGGGAGGAATCCAGGGTCCGGAGTTCCAGCCCGGCGGGCAACGGCGCATCCGGGATCCGGCCAGCCAACGGTCTGTGCATTTCGTTGAACCAGCGCACGGCACCATAACCGTGCCCCATCAGCAGTTTCGCCTGGTGCTCGTGCTTCTCTTCGGTTTGGACCCGGAGCCGGGGCGGGGTTACAGGATGGCCGGCGGCCGCGTCCGCCTCGAAGCGGCTGCGCGTTTGCTCTTCCTGCCAGAGAAGGACCGCCGAGCCAATGCCACGTTGCTGCCATTCGGGGTCAACACACGCCATCCCGGTTGCTTTGTCGCCGCCGGGGTTCTTGGCGATGCGGCCGTAGGCACGCGGCACGCCCTTGGCGTCCATGCCCAGCAGGGTGTTCGCTTGGGGTGGATTCTTGCCGGACTCCAGGATGTGGACGAGGTCGCCGCGTTTTTCATACCAGACCGGTTGTTCGACGGCGGCCGTCCTGGCGATCAGTCCGGCCCAACCGTCCAGGTCCGCCATGCTGGCAGGGCGCCACTGGAGGCCGGTGACCTCCGGGTCGGGCATGGCATGGCTTGCATCTTTGAAAGGCATGCCCTCAGGTTACTGAGCAGTAGGCCCTCCCACCAGTTCCGCCGCGCCCGGCCTGCGCACCGGTGTTCCTGCGGCGGACAGCTCAAGCCGCGCATCCGAGGGGTCTATGTCATCAGGGTTGTGGGTCACCAGGACCACGGTGACGTCCTTCAGACCCTTGCGAAGCACAGCCATCATTTCCCGCGCAGAGCCTGCGTCCAAATGTGCTGTTGGTTCGTCCAGCAACAGGACGGAGGCGCCCGTCAGCAGTGTCCTGGCCATGGCGAGACGTTGCCGCTCGCCGCCGCTGAGGAATGAACCACCCGGCCCGATGCGCGAATCCAGGCCGCCCGGCAGGGCCGCCACTACGGCGTCAAGGCCGACGGCGGCCAGCGCCTTGTACATGTCCGCTTCGCCGGGCTTTTCGGCCGCTGGCCGGCCAAGAAGGAGATTGCCCCGCACCGTGGAGTCGAAGAGGTGCGCTTCCTGCGGGCACCACGCGGCAGTACCGGTCAGCTTTGCCGTTCCTTCCGTGAGGGGAAGGAAGCCCAGCAGGACCGAGAGCAGTGTGGATTTGCCGGCCCCGGACGGTCCCGTGACGGCCAACCAGCGGCCCGGTGCGGCCACGGCGTTGAGTCCGGAGATGACGGTGGGCCCTCCTGGCCACGCTGCAGCCGCACCGCGCAGCTCGAGTCCCTCCTGGCCGGGCCGGTCAGGCAAAGGCAACGGACCGTCGTCGTGGTTTTCCCGGCCCCGGGGACCGTCCGTTGAGTCCAAAGCGCCGGAGGAGGCCACCTTTCCCAGGACGGCTGCGAGCGCCGGTGCCTGACGCGTCGCGGAGACGATGCCCCCGAAGGGTTCCACCAGGGCCAGCAGCATCAGGACAATGACAGCGGCGAGCTCCGGAGCCACCGTACCGTCGAGCACGGAGGGAGCGCTGAGAGCGCCTGCCCAGAGTGCCGACAAAGAACACGCGAGGACGATCACCGCTTGGCCCAGACCCTCGGCCCATGCGGCGCGCTTGGCCGACACGGTGGCGGCCCGGTCTTTGCCCTCCAGTGATCCGATCACCGGTTCGCTGGCGTTGTTGGCACTCAGTTCAGCCCTCGCATCCAGTGCCGCAGCAACTCCCCGGAGCACCACCGAACGCAGCTGTCGTTCGGCCTGTGCGGCGTTCCGGTCAGCCAGGACAGCCAGGACAGGAGCAACCACCAGTCCCACCACGGCGGCGATCACCACGGCGGGCAACGCGGCAGGCACGACGATGGCGGTCGCTGCGATGGCCGCGCCGCCAACTCCTACCGCAGTAAGGGGCGGCAGGGCCACCCTGGGCAGGAGGTCGCGGAGTGTATCGACATCGTCCACGATCGATCCCAAAACGTTTCCGCCCTGCAGCAGGCGCCGCAGCGACAATGCCCGCTGGCTCAGGGTTGACCAGAGCGATCCGCGAAGCCGTGTCATGGCCGCGAACACGGCGTCGTGGGTCAGGAGACGTTCGCAATACCGCAGCACGGCCCGTCCGATGCCGAAGAACCTGACGCCAACGATGGCGCCCAGCAGGTAGAGGATGGGTGGTTGCTGACTCGCCCTGATGATGAGCCAACCGGACAGGCCTGACAGGGCGACAGCGAACAGTGCGGCCAGCACCGCCACGACGCCGGCGGCTGCGAACTTCCAGCGGACGGGTTTGAGGATGCCCGCCAGGAGGCGAACGCTGCCGGCACGCGACCGGTCCGTGACGTTGAACGGCCCGGCGCTGCCGAGGGCCTCAGCCGGTTCCCGCGCGGTGCCCGTTCCGGTGCCCGTTGCGGTCAAGGCGACCGGCTGCGCGGCGGCCGCGGCGGCTGTCCCGGCAGATGTTGCCTTGTGTCCGATGGCTACAAGGTGGTCAGCGAGCGCACGGGTGGCGGAGTCGTGGGCCACCAGGATGACGGTGGCCGTGCCGCGAAGCGATTCGATGGCGCGACGGACGGCGGCGGCCGAGTCGTCGTCCAGGTGAGCGGTGGGCTCATCGAGGAGCAGCAGCGTTGCGCCTGCCTCGACGCGGGCCAGACCGCGGGCCAAGGCCACACGGCGCAGTTCGCCCGGGCTCAGTTCAGCCGGGTGCTTCGCTGCCAGGTGTCCGGCGGATGCCCTGCTGAGGATCTTGGCCACCGCTTCGGCGGTGTTGCCTTCGAACCCGTCAAGGTAAAGCTCGATCTCCTTCTGCACGTTGTCGGCTGCCATGACGGGATGCTGCGGAACCCAGGCCACGGCTGCAGGAGCCACCCCCGCCACGGTACCTGTGACGCGGGCTCCCGGCCCGTTGCCGATGAGTCCCGCCAGCACTCCCAGGACGGTGCTCTTTCCGGCGCCGCTGTCGCCGTCGAGGGCTGTGATGCTCCCCTGCGGGGCAGTGAAGTCGAGGGGTCCGACGGCGGCAGCGGTCCTGCCGCGGTACGTCACCGACAAGTCGCTGACGACGACGTCGGCGGGCTCCGTACGGCGCGTCGCGTCCGTGACGCGTCGGTGCCGGGGAGCTTCCAGTACGGCGTTGGTTGTTTCGAGGGCTGCCCGGCCGTCGTCGCTGGCGTGATGCGCGGTGCCGAGCTCCCGCAGTGGCAGGTAGCAGTCAGGGGCGAGGATCAAGGCCAGGAGGCCCGCTTCCAGGGCCATGTCCCCTGCTACGAGCCGGACACCGATGAATACTGCAACCACGGCTACCGAGATGGTGGCGATGAGTTCAAGGGCAAGCGCGGAGAGAAAAGCAGTGCGGAGCGTACCCATGGTCCTGCTGCGGTACTGCTCGGAGATGTCTTCCAATGCGGCGCGTTGCTCGCTGGCGCGGCCAAGCCCCACCAATACGGGCAGCCCCTTGGCCAGTTCCAGGATGTGGCCGGAGAGTTTCCGCAGGGTGGTTTGCGCATCCCGGACGCGGTCTTCGGTGTGTCGTCCGATCAACACCATGAACAGGGGCACCAACGGCACAGTCAGGACGATGACCACGGCGCTTACCCAGTCGGCGAAGAGGATCCGCGCTCCGATCAATAAGGGAACCGTGGCGCAATTGACCAAAGCGGGAAGGTACTGGGTGTAGTAGTCGTCCAGCGCATCCAGCCCGCGCGTCGCCAGTATCGCCAGGCCGCCGTCGTTCATTCCTTCAACAGGGGCCGAACCGCCGTCGTCCAAGGACCGCCTGAGAAGCCGCACGCGTAGTTCCTCTTTGACACCCAGAGCGGCGTGACGTGCCGCAATTCCTTGTCCCCACACGGTCAGTGACCGCAGCACGGCCCCGGCCGCACCCCACAGCAGGTCGCTGTTCCAGTCACCGGAACCCGATGCGAGACCGGCGAGCATGGCGGCCACAGCCTGCGCCATCAGGACAAGGGACAGCGCTTTGAGCGCGGACATCAGCCCCAGGACGTAGAGCGCCGAGCGGGTGGCCTGTCCGGAAGGAAACACCGGTTTCATGAGGCGGCTATTTTCCCGGTTGCGCGGGGTTGGAGGAGGCGCCTTCCTTGGAAACGAGTACTTTTGCCGCGATGGCGGGGAGGAAGCCGTGTGCCTCAGGAATGTGTGCCGCGCTGACACGCCGCCGGAAGACCCAGTAGGTCCAGGCCTGGTAGGCGATCACCAACGGCAGGCCCACGGCAGCCACAATGCTCATCAGGCCCAGCGTGTAGTCCGAGGAAGAAGCCGTGGAGATGGTCAGGTTGAAGGCGGGATCGATCGTGGAGGGAATAACCACCGGGAATGCCGCTCCGAAGATTGAGGCGGTGGCGCAGACAATGAATGCACCCAGGGCTCCAAAGGCCCGTCCCTCGGAGCCTGCGCGGGCCAGTGCCCAGGCCAGGACCACTGCGATGACGGCGGCAGCTACCAGAGCCCACGTCCATGGCTTGCCGCTGAGGAACTGGACTGCCACCATCCACCCGAACATCGGCAGAACCGCGGCCGGGACCAACCGCACAAACCAGCGGCGGGCACGGTGCCGCACCTCGCCGTCGGTCTTGAGGGCAAGGAATGCCAGGGCGTGCACCAGGGCGAAGGCCACCACTCCGAGGCCACCCAGAAGCGCGTAGCCGCTGAACCAGGACATCGGGCCGCCCTCCCGGTCTCCGTTGGCGTTCAGGGGCAGGCCCGTAGTGGTGAGCGCAAGTGCTGCACCGATGCCGAAAGCGGCAACGAAGGAGCCGACGGCGATCGCCCAGTCCCAGCGGTTGCGCCAGCGTTCGGAATCGACCTTGCCCCGGTATTCGAAGGCAACGGCCCGGAAAATCAAGGCAACCAGGACTGCCAGGAGCGGCAGGTAGAGGGCGGAGAACAGAGACGCGTACCAGAGCGGGAAGGCGGCGAAGGTAGCGCCGGCTGCGGTCAGCAACCACACCTCGTTTCCGTCCCAGACCGGACCGATGGTGTTCAGCAGGACCCGGCGGTCGGTGTTGTTTCGTGCGAACAGCTTCATGAGCATGCCCACGCCGAGGTCAAAGCCCTCAAGGAAGAGGTAGCCGGTCCACAGGACGGCGATGGCCACGAACCAAATGGTTGGCAACAGTTCCATTGTCAGTTTCCCCTGCTCCTAGTAAGCGAATGCCAGGACGTCGTCGCCGGACTTGTCCGGGGTGTCGTTGTCTTTGCCATCCCCGTTCGGGGACCCGTCCTTGTCTTTGCCATGCCCCAGTTCCGGCATCGCGGAGGCGACGCCACCGCGGACATATTTGACCAGCAGCTTCACTTCCACCACCAGCAGCACCGCGTAGATTGCCGTAAGCACTACCAGCGAAGTCAGGATCTCCCCTGCGCTGACCCCTGGGGACACCGCAGCGGCGGTGAACATGAAGACCTGGTCGATGCCGTTCATATCCGGATTAGGGGCAACGACGAACGGCTGCCGGCCCATTTCGGTGAAGATCCAGCCCGCGGCGTTGGCGCCAAAGGGCGCCAGGATTCCGAAGACCGCAATCCGCATGAGCCACTTGGACTCCGGGACTACGCCCTTACGCGTTACCCAGAGGGCCAGCAGCGCGGCCAGGGCTGCGACGCCGCCGAATCCGATCATCATGCGGAAGCCCCAGTAGGTCACTTCCATGACGGGAACGTATTGGATTTCCTGTCCGGCGCGGTCGCCGTAGAGCGGGTTGTCCGGCAGATTGGTGCCGTACTTCTCTTTGTACTCGCCGAGCAGGCTGTTGACTCCCTTGACCTCGGTGGTGAAGTCTCCCTTGGCCAGGAAGGAGAGGATGCCCGGCACTTCGATGACGGCCACGACATCTTCACAGTTGGAAGAGCCCACGTTTCCGACGCTCAGTATCGAGAACCCTGTTCCATCGTGGCAGGCCGCTTCCGCTGCAGCCATCTTCATGGGCTGCTGTTCGAACATGAGCTTGCCTTGGAGGTCGCCGGTGAAGGCCGTTCCTGCGAAGGAGATCATGGCCACGACGGCGCCGATGCGCAGGGACTTCATCCAGACTGTGTAGTCGGCTTTGTCCCGCCCGGGGATCTGCGGCGCATCACCGGGAATGATCCGGCCGTCCTTGCCCACGGTGTCGATCCCATCGTGGCGTCGACGCCACAGGTGGTACCAGGCGATTCCCAGAAGGAAGGCTCCGGCGACGGCCAGCGCACCAAACAGGGTGTGGGGCACCGCTACCAGGGCAGTGTTGTTGGTGAAGACGGCCCAGGCGTCGGTCATGACGGGGCGCCCGTCCACCATTTCAACTCCCACTGGGTGCTGCATCCAGGAGTTGGCCACAATGATGAAGTAGGCAGAGAAGACCGAGCCGATGACCGCGATCCACAGGCAGGCGAGGTGGACGCCGCGCTTCAGTTGCTTCCAGCCAAAGATCCAAAGCCCAAGGAACGTGGACTCCACGAAGAATGCCAGCAGCGCTTCGAGAGCGAGGGGCGCCCCGAACACGTCACCGACGAAGCGGCTGTACTCACTCCAGGCCATGCCGAACTGGAATTCCTGGACGATGCCGGTGGCCACGCCCATGATGAAGTTGATCAGGAAGAGCTTTCCCCAGAACTTGGTCATGCGCAGGTACTCGGGCTTGCCCGTGCGGTACCACATGGTCTGGATGATGGCCACGACCAAACCCAGCCCAATGGTGAGGGGCACCATCATGAAGTGGTAAACGGTAGTGATACCGAATTGCCAGCGTGCGATTTCCAAGGCGTCCATGGCTGTCCTTTGTGCGGTGGACCGAAGTACGATGACGTTAGTTCTACATGGCGTAGAAAACTTCTCTTCTACACAGTGTAGAACAAATGCCGGGCAACGAAACCCATTCTTCAAGTGGCATCGGCCACGCGCAAGAGGTCACCGGGCGTGGCGGCGCGCCGACAGTTCTACCTCACGTAGAATCAACGTAGGAAAAGCGGTAGATTTATTGTGGAATGTTGGATCATCGCTCCCCGCGGCAGTAACCCTGCAGCAGGAAGCGGAAGGTAGGGAAGTAACGATGGCAAGTCTTGGGGAACTGGAACGGGCAGTGATGGATCTGCTCTGGGCAGGCCAGGAAGCTGCAACCGCCAATACGCTGCGCGATCTTCTGGCGCAGGACTCGCAGGCCGGCGACGGCACCGCAGGCCATCAAGGCAAAGACCTGGCAGTAACCACCGTCCTGACCGTGCTGTCACGCCTGGAAAAGAAGGGTCTGGTGGAACGCGAGCGGGGAACGCGCCCGCACCGTTACCAGGCAGTCTCCAGCCGCGCCGACCACACTGCAGAACTCATGCACGAAGTCCTGGGCTCCGCTCCGGACCGTGAGGCTGTCCTTGCCCGCTTCATTGGCTCCGTCACCGAAAGTGAAGCCGCTACCCTGCGCAAACTGCTCGGCTACAATTAGCCACTATGTTCTGGACCTCATACCTGCTTGCGGTCCTGGCATTGATTCTGGCGTGGCCGGTTCCCGTCCTGCTGTCGCGCGCACAGTGGCCGGCACGGTCGCCCTTCACCGCCATGGTGCTGTGGCAGGCCATAGCCCTTGCCGGTGGATTGTCGATGATCGGCGCCATGCTGGTCTACGGTCTGGAACCGATTGGCGACAACCTCCTTGCCGGCCTCAGGAGCCTGGCCGGAATGGTGTTCAACAATGAGCCCACCACTGCTTTGGGTTTCTGGCACCTTTTTGCCCTCTCCGCCGCCGCACTCCTGACCGCGCATCTCGTTTTCACCCTGTTGCTGACGTACTACAAGATCGAGCGCCAGCGTCGCCGGCACCGGGAACTTCTCGCGCTGCTGGCATCACCCTCCGACGACGGTCCCGGGACCGTCGTGATCAACCATGAGTCCCCGGTTGCTTACTGCCTGCCCGGCGGCGCCCGTTCGGTCACGGTCCTGTCCGATGGCCTCATGGCCGCACTCGATCCAGCCGAGCTGCGGGCCGTCCTCATCCATGAGAACGCCCATCTTTCCCAGCGGCACGATCTTTTGCTGTGGGCCTTCGCTGCCTGGCGCCAGGCCCTCCCCTGGTTTCCCACAACCCGCCTCGCCCAGACAGCCGTGAACTCCCTAATCGAGATGCTGGCGGACGACGTCGCGCTTCGGACCGAAAGCAAGGGCACGCTCATCAAGGCCATCGCCATCGTAGCCAGCGGCAGCTCCCAGCCGGCCGTCAGCGCCGCCGCGCTGAAGGGTGGTGGCGCCGTCGTCGAGGGCAACGGTGTCAGCGCCACCGGAGGTGCCGATTCACCGCGTACGACGGCGTCACGCGTCAGCCGCCTGCTCTCGCCGCAGCCGCCCCTCACCAAGGGGCTGAGGGTACTGGTCCTTGCTGCCTCGGCGATGCTGCTGGCCGTTCCCACAGCACTGTTGATTGTGCCCGGTCTGCTCGGTTAGCCGGCAGGGATGGGCTCCGCCCACAGTGCCAGCAGCGCAGCTTCACAAGGACACCGCAGTGCCTTGTTACATTTAGGGGCGTGAATCCGCCCGAAAAGACCGGCCCTGCGCGCAGATCTCCCTACCAGCGGTGGCCCCTTTATGCTGCGGGCTTCACTACAGCTTCCGGGGCGCATGCTGTTGCCGCAGGTCTTGGCGCCGAAAGCCAGGACATCGGACTGAGCCTTCTCGGACTGGGTATTCTGCTCGCTTTGTATGACGTTGCCGAAGTCTTCCTCAAGCCTGTCTTCGGCGCACTGAGCGACCGCATCGGGCCCAAGCCGGTGATCGTGGGCGGGCTTCTGGCCTTCGCCGCCGCGTCTATGGCGGGTCTTTGGGCTGAACAACCCGGCATGCTCGCCGCGGCCAGGCTCGGTCAAGGCGTGGCAGCATCGGCCTTTTCACCGGCTTCCTCCGCCAGTGTCGCCCGGCTCGCGGGCAACAATACCGGCCGCTATTTTGGGCGTTACGGCTCCTGGAAAGGCCTCGGCTACGCCCTGGGGCCGCTATTGGGCGCCGGTGCCATCCTGGCGGGCGGTTTCGGGCTCCTGTTCTCCGTCCTGTCCGGCGTGGCCCTTGTGGTGGCCGTATGGGTCCTCGTCTCCATGCCGCATTTGGAACCATTGCCCAGGACCCGGTACACCCTGGCGGACGTGTGGCGGCAGAGCACCGGGAAGACGTTCCTGGGCTCCACACTGGTGCTCGCAGCGGCCACAGGGGCGCTCGGGGCTGCTGTTGGCTTCCTTCCGGCCCTTGCCGCCAGGGACGGACTGGGCACTGCCGGGAGCGTCGCCGTCGTGACTGTCCTGGCCCTTGCGTCCTCCGCAGTCCAGCCACGTATTGGCGCCCTGCGGGATCGCGGCATACTTACCGACAGGCCGGGCATGATCGCCGGACTGTCATGCATCGCCGTGGGGATCCTGATCGCGGCCACCTTGCCAGGGGCACTCTGGATCTACGCTGCGGCCTTGCTCATTGGAGTCGGGATTGGCGTGGCGACGCCGCTAGCGTTCGCCCATCTTGCAGATTCCACACCCAAGGCCAGGCTCGGCCGGACCATGGGCTCGGCCGAGCTCGGGCGGGAACTCGGCGACGCCGGGGGTCCGTTACTGGTGGGTGGTATCGCCGTTGCCGCAGGGCTGCCCTGGGGGCTGGGTGCGCTTGCAGTTCTGGTGGGAGCGGCAGCGTTCGCCGCCCCCGCCGCTGCCGCCAGCCACGCATCGTCCACCCGGGAGCCACGGTGATCCCCTGGTGGGGCTAAGCGTCGATACGCTCCCGGTCCAAGGTTGCTGCGCCGGCGATGATGAATTCCTTGCGTGGTGCCACATCCGAGCCCATCAGCAGGTCGAAGACTTCTTCCGCCCGCTGCGCACTGTCGATACCGACTTTCCGCAGGGTCCTGTGCCGGGGATCCATGGTGGTCTCCGCCAACTGCTGGGCGTCCATCTCGCCAAGGCCCTTGTAGCGCTGGATCGGTTCTTTATACCGTTTCCCTTCCTTGACCAGCTTCGCGAGGAGCACGTGAAGCTCGGCTTCGGAGTAGGTATAGATCATCTCGTTGGCCTTCTGGCCCGGGTTGATGACTTCCACGCGGTGCAGCGGCGGGACTGCGGCGAACACCCGGCCGGCTTCGACCATGGGCCGCATGTACCGGAAGAACAGCGTCAGCAGCAGAGTACGTATGTGGGCACCGTCAACGTCGGCATCCGTCATGAGGATGACTTTGCCATAGCGCGCCGCATCAAGGTCGAAGCTTCGGCCGGAACCGGCGCCCACCACCTGGATCAGGGCAGCGCACTCAGCGTTGGACAACATGTCGCCCACCGACGCCTTTTGGACATTCAGGATCTTTCCACGAATCGGCAGCAGCGCCTGGAAATCCGAGGACCGCGCAAGCTTCGCTGTACCGAGCGCGGAATCTCCCTCCACAATGAACAATTCCGACCGCGCCACATCATCCGTGCGGCAATCAGCCAGTTTGGTGGGCATCGACGAAGTCTCCAGCGCGTTTTTGCGGCGCTGGGTCTCCTTGTGGACGCGGGCTGAGATGCGCGATTTCATCTCGCTGACCATCTTCTCCAGCAGGAGGGCCGACTGTGCCTTGTCGTTGCGGTTGGCCGAGTTCAAGCGTGCGGTGATTTCCTTTTCAACCACCTTGGCAACGATCGCCCGAACCGCTGAAGTTCCAAGAATCTCCTTGGTCTGCCCTTCGAACTGCGGCTCAGCCAGGCGAACAGTCAGGACGGCCGTCAAGCCGGCAAGAATGTCGTCCTTTTCGATCTTGTCGTTGCCCGCTTTGAGCTTGCGGGCATTGGTTTCCACGGCCTTACGGAAGGTCTTCAGGAGAGCAGCTTCAAAGCCCGACTGGTGCGTGCCACCCTTGGGCGTTGCAATGATGTTGACGTAGCTGCGCATGGTGGTTTCATAGCCGATCCCCCAACGCAGTGCGATGTCGACTTCGCAGTCACGCTCCACTTCGGCGATCTTGCTGTGCCCGTTCTCATCCAGCACAGGAACGGTTTCCTTGAATTTCCCGGATCCGTGAAGCCGCCACACATCGGTAACGCCGGAGTCGGCTGCCAGGAATTCAACGAATTCACTGATACCGCCGTCGTGGTGGAACACTTCCTCGTGGACCCCGTGCTCACCGGGGGTGCCGGCGAGCTTTCGTTCGTCGCGGACCGTGATCCGCAAGCCGGGCACGAGGAAGGACGTCTGGCGGGCGCGGGCCACCAGATCGTCGTAGGAGAACTTCGCGTCGGGGGTGAAAATCTGGCGGTCCGCCCAGTAGCGCACACGGGTTCCTGTGACGCCCCGCTTGGCCTTGCCCACAACGTCCAGTACCGAATTCTCAACGAATGGTTCGAACGGCGAATCAGGTCCGGTCTTGGAGCCGGCATCGAGGAAGCGGCCAGGTTCACCCCGGCGGAAGGACATCTGATAGGTCTTGCTGCCGCGGTCCACCTGGACATCGAGGCGGCTGGACAGTGCATTGACCACGGAAGCGCCCACGCCATGCAGGCCACCGGACGCCGTGTAGGAGCCGCCGCCGAATTTGCCGCCCGCGTGCAGCTTGGTAAAGACGACTTCGACGCCGGACAGGCCGGTTTTGGGCTCGACGTCCACTGGAATGCCACGGCCGTCATCATGGATTTCCACTGAGTTGTCCGCGTGCAGGATAACTTTGATGTCGTGCCCAAAGCCGGCCAGGGCTTCGTCCACGGCGTTGTCGATGATTTCCCACAGGCAGTGCATGAGGCCACGTGAGTCGGTGGAGCCGATGTACATGCCCGGGCGCTTGCGGACCGCTTCCAGGCCCTCCAGGACAGACAAATGCCGGGCGTTGTATTCAGAACTCGGTGCCACGTGGGGGTGTGCTCCTTCGGGGGTATAACTCAGGGTGCTTCCCAGCCGTATGTCGCTGGTATTTCGCTGGTAATTCAAGGCAAACACTGCCCATACTAGGCTAGCCGCCGTGGCCCTTAGGTACTGGTTGCCACTCCCGGCGTCCGATGATCCGCATCGTTACGTTACGCACATGTGATACGCGGACAGCGAAAGTGACCCATCCTTGCCATGGATCTGCGTCGAATGCTGGTTATATGGATGTACAGAACTACTAAGGAGGCCGACATGACAACAGCAGTTGCAGACCGCACACTGAACGCCGCTGACCGGTGCGATCGTTGCGGAGCCCAGGCGTATGTCCGCGTTGTACTCGAGTCCTCCGGTGGTGAGCTGYTCTTCTGCGGCCACCACGCACGTGCAGTTGAAGCCACGCTCCGGCCCATGACTTCCGACTGGCATGATGAGACCGAGCGCCTCAATGAGAAGGCACCCGTACCCGTCGACTAACATACACGTCGACTGGACAATGCAACCGGCAAGAGTCCGGAACCACATCGAGCCAAAGGACCCCTCCCCACCGGGAGGGGTCCTTTTTGCTGTGTCCGCCTGCTTCCACAGGGCGCTGCTTAATGCCGGTTCCGCCGTGGATTGATGTCCGGGCGGTCAACAAGAAAGCGGCCCAGCCGGATAACCGACTGGGCCGCTTTGGTGCTGACGCACTTGCTTGGAACGTTTAGTCCAGGTAGTCCCGCAGGACCTGCGAGCGGGACGGGTGCCGCAGCTTGGACATGGTCTTGGATTCGATCTGGCGGATGCGCTCACGCGTCACTCCGTAGACCTTGCCGATTTCGTCTAAAGTCTTCGGCTGGCCATCAGTGAGGCCGAAGCGCATGGCGACCACGCCTGCTTCACGCTCTGACAAGGTGTCCAAAACTGAGTGCAACTGCTCCTGCAGGAGCGTGAAGCTCACTGCGTCAGCCGGAACAACTGCTTCGGAGTCCTCGATCAGGTCACCGAACTCGGAGTCGCCGTCCTCGCCCAACGGGGTGTGGAGCGAGATGGGTTCGCGACCGTACTTCTGGACCTCGACGACCTTTTCGGGTGTCATGTCCAGTTCCAGTGCCAGCTCCTCGGGCGTGGGCTCGCGGCCCAGGTCCTGAAGCATCTGGCGCTGAACGCGGGCCAGCTTGTTGATGACTTCGACCATGTGCACCGGAATACGAATGGTGCGGGCCTGGTCAGCCATGGCACGGGTAATTGCCTGGCGGATCCACCACGTGGCGTAAGTGGAGAACTTGAAGCCCTTGGTGTAGTCGAACTTCTCCACGGCGCGGATAAGGCCCAGGTTGCCTTCCTGGATCAGGTCCAGGAACAGCATGCCTCGTCCGGTGTAACGCTTCGCGAGCGATACAACCAGGCGAAGGTTGGCCTCGAGCAGGTGGTTCTTTGCACGCTTGCCATCGTGGATGACGAACTCGAGCTCGCGCTTGAGCTTGGGATCCATGGACCCGTCATCCGCGTTGATCTTTTCCTCAGCGAAGAGCCCGGCCTCGATGCGGAGGGCCAGATCGACTTCCTGTTCGGCGTTCAGCAAGGCCACCTTGCCGATTTGCTTCAGGTAGTCCTTGACGGGGTCTGCGGTTGCACCAGCTGACATGACCTGCTGTACAGGTGCGTCGTCATCATCGGCATCCGAGTAGACAAAGCCTGAGCCGGACGGGGCAGCCTTGTCTTTGGCGGCAGTCGCGCCGTCCTCGGTGTCGTCGTCTCCGACTTCGACTTCCTCCGCTGCTGCGGGGTCGAAGTCTTCGTCCTCGGCGCTGGGCTCCTCGGCGTCGGTGGCGGAGGAGCTGTTCGCTGCTTCGGCAGCGGCCTTCGCACCGGGCTTGGGTCCACGCTTCTTCGGGGCAGGCTTGTCAGAGTCGCCCTCTGAAGCCTTGTTGGCAGCACGTGTCGCAGCGCGCTTTGCCGATGTGGCCGCCTTCTTTTCCTCAGCGGACAATTCGGCCTGGGCGGCGGGTTCCTTCTCGACGGAAGACGGGGTCACAGAAAACCTTTCTAGCGGCGGTCTGTGGAATCACCATACGGGCAACACCACTATGACCCTGTCAAGTCCGCGATCAACTTCAAATGCGATCACCGCCTGCAGAGTCTTTGATTACAACTACCGGCGACACTGGATTGTTCCCGTCTCCGGGCCCATCCAGGCATTCAAACGCGGACCCAACCGGGTCTCGGCATCCATTGTCTCACGGTTTTGCGAAACGTACGCCTGTTGAGTGCCAAGGAAACTAGGCAGGTGCATTGCCCGGCCCCTTCCATGCGGAGTCGGGGCGGCGCGCCCACCCACACAGAACGCCCTCCCCCAGAATCTCCATGAGCAGCTCGGCCAAGCGGTAGYCTGGCTGGGCGTCTCCGGCCCGGCTCAGGCAGGCGTGTGCGAGGGAGCCGTTGCCCCTGCACCAGAAAATCCACCCTTGCAGGGTCAGCGCAGCGGCTGCCACTTCTCCCAGCTCGCCCTCGATGGTCAGTAGGGCAAGGGCCTGTTGCAGCACGTCGAGGTCGCTCCAGCAGGGCACCTCCGGATGCATGCCCAACAGGACATCGCCGTAGGTGTAAACGTCGGCGGACTCCCCGGATCCTGCAGTACGGGCGGCCCCCGACTGGTTTTCGGTGGTTGGCCCGACATCGGGCACGCCCAGTTCCCGAGAATCAAAAGGTGGGCTGTCCAGCCCATCCTCGACGAAGAGTCCGAATTCTTCAGCGCCGGACTTTGCAGCATCCGTGCCGGCTGCGGCCATCACCACCACCGCGTCCCGCCACGCCGTCACTTTCAGCGTGGTCCTAAGAAATCCGATGAGCGTCGCATCAGCGGCCGGGTCCAGGGGAGCATTCCGGAGGGCCCTGGTCATGACGTACCGCCACACAGCAAGGACAGCATCGAAGCAGGCCTCGCTGCGCCAGCTGCCAAGTATCTGTCGACCGAATTGCACCTCCGCTTCCGATACCCGGGATCCGTGCGGGCCGGACAAGGCGAGTCCCAGCCCTTCAAAGCCTTTTCGTGGGGACGGTCCGATGGCATTCCCCTGGTACACCAATTCCGCACTGAGCCGGCTTTCCTTGATCCGTTCAACGGCGAACCCGGGAAGCGGGCAACAGCCTTCATCGACGCAGTAGGCTCCCCGCCAGTATTCGGCACCCACCAGCCAAGCGTCACGCACTGAGAGATCGACGCAGTCGAGGCTGGCCCTGAGGGCATCGAGCAAGGGCGTCATCCGGCCAACCACTGAGCCGTCCTGCCAACCGCCATCGGTATACACGGCGAGGACCACGCCATTGGCAGCCTCATCGGCAATCAGATACTGGCGCACATGTTCAGCGAAACGGGCCATGGCTGCGTGGGAGGACAACGCCGGCAGGTCTACCCGGAGGGTTGCGCCCAGGAGCTTTCCCTGCATCGTGATGGCCACGAGGCTGTCCTCGGGCCAATAGCCCAGCATGTGGGGTATGTAGCCAAGGATGTCTTCGGGCTGGTGGATGTTAAGAGTTTTGTTGGTGGTCATGCCTCAAGCCTGCGCACCGGCGAAGACAAGGAACAGGCACAAACCCAGCTATGTGGAAAAGCCGTCAGGGTGCGGAGGCGGCAGCTGCGCGCCTTCTACTCGCCCGCCGCTCTAGTCCCCGCCGCCTTGGAGCGTGCCTCGCGCCGGCGCTCCAGGCGCTCACGCCGCTGCCTTGCGAGCGCGGTTGCCAACGGAGGGACGTGGATGCCCTGGCTTGCCATTTGGCGCCGGACTTTCCGCCGGGTTACCAGAATCAGGACGGTTCCGATCGCGAGCAGCAGGAACTGGACACTGAGGGCAATCCGGAACGGTGCGAGGCCGTACAACTCTCCGCCGGAGAATCCGCTGGCGTTCAGGAGGTCGAGCACCAGGCCAATGAGGTAGATGGCAATGAGGGCGGCGATGAAGCCGCCAACGTTGACGATTCCTGTTGCCGTGCCGATCCGGTGTGAAGGATTGAACGTCCGGGCGAAGTCAAAGCCGATCATGGAGCCCGGGCCACCGATGGCAAGCACCACAACCAAGAGAACCAGAAGCCAGAGTGGAGCCCGCTCAGGAAGAAGGAGCACGGCCGCCCACGCCATGGCCGTGGCGGTGGTGATCAGAAGGACCATTGCCGATCTGCGCATGGGGTGCCTGGAGACGAACCGTCCTAGTCCTGGTCCGGCAACGATGGCCGTTGCCACGAAGAGCGCCATCAGGGCGGACACCGTTCCGGCGTCCAGTCCCTGGGCTGAGAGCAGGAACGGGTATCCCCATGTCATCGCAAAGAGGTTGCCGCTGAACTGTACGGTGAAGTGGCTCCACAGGCCCAGCCTGGTCCCGGGCTGTTTCCAGGCGCTGGACAGGGAAACGCCCGTGGCCCGCAGGCCTTGGGCCGAAGCCTTGGCGGGGTGGCCTGGAGGGGCGTCCCGCAACAGGCAAAGGACCAGGACAACTGCCAGCACCGACATCGCAGCCAGTGTCAGGAACGCTGGCGTCCATCCGGCAGAATGCAGCAACAACGCGAACGGGACCACACTGAACAGCTGGCCCAGCTGGCCGCACATGCCAGTCAACTGGGTCACCAGGGGAACCCTTGCCGGGGCGAACCACAGGGGAACAAGGCGGATTACCGAGATGAACGTCATGGCATCGCCCGCCCCTACGAGAACGCGGCCCAGGACACCGCCGGGAATGCTCTCAGCGAAAGCAAGCTGGAGTTGTCCGGCGGCCATGAGGACAGCACCGCCGGCCACCATGACCCGCGACCCGAACCGGTCCACCAGTACGCCCACCGGAATCTGCAGCCCTGCATAGACCAACAACTGCAGGACGGTGAAGAAGGAGATGGCTGAGGCGCTGGCGTGGAACCGTTCAGTTGCCTCCAAACCTGCCACGCCGAAGGAAGTCCGCTGCGCTACAGCCACGAGGTAGGCGAAGATGCCTATGGTCCAAATAAGCCAGGCGCGGGGAGAAGTCACACCTCAATTATGCCGGTCAACGGATAAAGCTGATTTATTGAGGCGTGTCTTTACGTGCCAGGTACGCTTCCACAGCTGCTCCGATGTCCTCGGCGTTGGGCAGTTCGTCGTTCTCGTCGGCAAGCAGGGAGCGGCGGACGATTCCCTCGGATTTCTCGTCGTAGCGGGTCTCCAGGTTCGCCACCACCGCCTGCACTTCTTCGGAAGCTGCGATCTGCTCAGCGATCTGCCGGCCAACCTCCCGCCCGGCTTCGCGCAGGCGGTCAGTGGGGAGCATCAGGGACGTCGCCGCCCCGAGGTATTCCAAGCCCGCTACTGCCGCGGGAGGGTACTCGGCCTCGGACAAGTAGTGCGGCACATGGATGACGTAACCGGCGACGCTGCGTTCGGCCTCGGTGAGCCGAAGCTCGAGGATGTGGCCAATGGCTGCCGGCACCTCCACGGTGGGCTTCCAGCTGGAGATTCCTTCGATGAGCTCAGGCCTGTTGCCGTGCACCGTCACACCCACTGGCCGGGTGTGCGGCACAGGCATGGGGATTGAGTGGATCCACGTGACGAGGTTGACGTCCAGTTTCTCCACGATTCCGACCACGGCGCGGGCAAACCGCTCCCATTGCAGATCAGGTTCAAAACCGGCCAGCAGGAGGAAAGGCTGTCCCAGCCCATCCGTCAGCTTGTACAGGCCGAGCTTGGGCGCCTGGTAATCCTGCAGATGGTCCTCCACAAAGCTGATGTGGGGTCGGCGCGAGCGGTAGTCGATGAGCTGGTCGGCGTCGAACATGGCCACGACCTCGGCATCGAGCTCGTCCAACAGTTCCGCATTGATTTGCCGGACTACATGACCGGCATCGGCAAACCCCGTGAAGCCCATGACCATGTCCAGACCGCGCAATTCGGGGCTGTGGAAGGTCTCGATGTTGCTCGCGTAGAGCGCTTCAGGGTCCAGGAGGGTGCCGGATATCCGTTCAAACACGGCGTATTCCTTTCACGGGGCAAGTTCGGTTCTGTGGTTCGGGATGGTCTGTATGGTTACAACGCTGCACGCGGAGCTGGCATTCCTGCTCCCGATGTGCGGCAGCTCTCATTTAATTGCTGTCAGCGGTCGCTGAGAGACTACGATCGAAACGGGCCGACGTCCTCCAGTGACGCCCGGCCTGAAGACCAAGGCCGCCGTCGCACGTGGACGTCGGGCGCGTACCGGGGCAGGCCGCCTAACATGCGGCCCCGCCATGCAATGCAGAGAGAAGTGAGGACACATCCTCGTGGTCAAGACTACTGACATCATCCTGGGCATCATTGCCAAGGACCTGAAAAAGTCCCCCAGCGACGCACTCGTGATCGGAGTTGCACAAGGCACGGATGGGCCGGTGCTGCTTCCCAATCCGCTCAGTGCCAAGTCTGCCGAGTCTGTGGCAGGCTCCCTGAAGCTCCTGGGGATCAGCGGCGCGGCCGACCAGGTGCACCGCCTTCCCGGACTGCCCGAAACGGGCGCCGGAATTCTGGTCTTGGCGGGCGTGGGCAAACTTGCCAACGGCGGCAACCTCAGCGAAGAGGCTTTGCGCCGGGCCGCAGGATCGGCAGTGCGCCAGCTTGCAGGGCTGCCGTCGGTGACACTGGCTTTCCCGACGCCGGCACTCACGGATGTGGCAGCGGTCGCCGAAGGTGCCGCTTTGGGCGCCTATTCCTACACTGAGCACCGCTCCTCCACCGATGGCCTGAAGGCGCCGGTGGCCAAGGCACTGATCTTCTCTGACGTGGATGCAAAGACGGCCCAGCCTGCGCTCGATCGGGCAGTTGTCCTGGCAAGGGCAGTCAACGCCACCCGCACCTTGGTGAACCAACCGCCCAGCCACCTCTACCCTGAGTCGTTTGCCGAGTCCGCCAAGGAACTCGCCAAGGGCCTTCCGGTCAAGGTAACCGTCTGGGATGAGAAGCGCCTGGAGAAGGAGGGCTTTGGCGGCATCCTCGGCGTCGGCAAGGGCTCCACCCGCCAGCCGCGCCTGGTCAAGGTGGAATACGCTCCCGCCAAGGCCACCCGGAAGATTGCCCTCGTCGGAAAGGGCATCACGTTTGACACCGGTGGCATCTCCATCAAGCCCGCCCTCGGCATGGGCGACATGAAGAGCGACATGGCGGGCGCCGCCGTCGTCCTTAATACTGTCCTGGCGCTGGCTTCGCTGGGTCTGCCCATCAAGGCAACCGCCTGGCTCTGCATCGCAGAGAATATGCCGTCCGGTGCCGCAGCGCGGCCCGCCGATGTCTTCACCATCCACGGCGGCAAGACCGTGGAAGTACTGAACACCGACGCCGAGGGTCGCCTTGTGATGGCCGACGGACTCGTCGCCGCCAGCCTGGAGAAGCCGGATGTGATCATTGACGTCGCCACCCTGACGGGCGCGCAGCTGATCGCCCTGGGCCTGCGCACCGCTGGTGTGATGGGTTCGGATTCCGTCACGGCTGCACTCAAGTCCGCCGCCGACCGCGCAGGCGAACTGGTGTGGCCGATGCCGCTGCCGGAAGAACTCCGCCCAAGCCTGGACTCCCAGGTGGCAGACATCGCCAACATTGGTGAGCGCAACGGTGGCATGATGACCGCCGCGGTGTTCCTGCGCGAATTCGTGGGCAAGGACGATTCCGGCGAGCAGATCCCGTGGGCCCACGTGGACATTGCCGGCCCCTCCTTCAACAACGGCAGCCCCTACGGCTACACACCCAAGCAGGGCACCGGATGCACCGTCCGCACCCTGGTTGCCTACGCCGAGGACCTTTTGGCGGTTTCCGCCTAGCGGCACACTCCCCGCTTCCTCCGGGGTTGCGTGGTCCGGGCGATGACCCGGCAAGGGCCACGCAACCCCGGAATTATGCGGCGTGTAGCGCTGTGTCACAAGTGAACGTGAGTCTCGACACAAGCGCTCCACAAACACCCGCAGAGGGTGGAGCATGGGTAGGTGGTTCGCTAAGGTGAACTCGATAGTCACAAATGCAAGAGAACTTAGGTGCTGGCATAATCACGGCAGAACAAGTTCCAAAGACCAGATGGCACGCAGTCCCGTGTCATCATTCACGCGAGGGAGCGTTTTAGTGGCCGATCAGGCAACTGCGCAAGAATTCGACATCCTGGTACTCGGTGGCGGCAGCGGCGGCTACGCCACTGCCCTGCGGGCCGTGCAGCTTGGGTTCACCGTTGGCCTTGTGGAAAAGGCAAAGCTCGGCGGAACCTGCCTGCACAATGGTTGCATCCCCACCAAGGCCCTCCTGCACTCGGCCGAACTGGCTGACCATGCACGCGATTCCGCCAAGTACGGCGTGAACGTCACGCTCGACAGCATCGACATGTCGGCCGTGAACGCCTACAAGGACGGCATCATCGCCGGCAAGTTCAAGGGCCTCCAGGGACTCATCAAGTCCAAGGGCATCACCGTTATCGAGGGTGAAGGCAAGCTCCAGGGCAACAACACCGTCGTAGTGAACGGCACGGCTTACACGGGCAAGAACATTGTCCTGGCCACCGGTTCCTACTCGCGGTCGCTCCCGGGCCTTGAAATCGGCGGCAAGGTCATCACCTCCGACCAGGCCCTCACCATGGACTACATCCCCAAGAGCGCCATCGTCCTCGGCGGCGGCGTCATCGGCGTCGAATTCGCTTCCGTGTGGAAGTCCTTCGGCGTGGACGTCACCATCATCGAAGGCCTCCCCTCCTTGGTCCCCAACGAGGACGCCTCGATCGTGAAGAACCTCGAGCGTGCGTTCAAGAAGCGCGGCATCAAGTTCACCACTGGCATCTTCTTCCAGGGCGTCGAGCAGAACGACGACGGCGTCAAGGTCACCTTGGTTGATGGCCAGACCTTCGAAGCAGACCTCCTGCTCGTTGCAGTAGGCCGCGGTCCCGTGACCGCCAACCTGGGCTACGAAGAAGCCGGCATCACCATCGACCGTGGCTTCGTCATCACCAACGAGCGCCTCCACACCGGTGTCGGCAACATCTACGCCGTGGGCGACATCGTCCCGGGAGTCCAGCTCGCACACCGTGGCTACCAGCAGGGCATCTTCGTTGCCGAGGAGATCGCCGGCTTGAACCCGGCCATCGTCGAAGACATCAACATCCCCAAGGTCACGTACTGCGAACCTGAAATCGCCACGGTCGGTTACACCGAAAAGGCCGCCAAGGAGAAATTCGGCGACGACCAGGTGCAGACCCAGGAATACAACCTTGCCGGAAACGGCAAGAGCTCCATCCTCGGCACAGGCGGCATCGTCAAGCTTGTCCGCCAGAAGGATGGCCCCGTAGTTGGTATCCACATGATTGGTTCACGTATGGGTGAACAGATCGGTGAAGCCCAGCTGATCGTGAACTGGGAAGCCTACCCGGAGGACGTGGCCCAGCTGGTCCACGCCCACCCGACCCAGAACGAAGCTTTGGGCGAAGCCCACCTCGCCCTCGCGGGCAAGCCGCTCCACGGCTAAGTCTTTACCCAAGACAAACGGGTCGGGTGCATGCGGCGGAATCTGCCGGATGCACCCGGCCCGGACCAGCAGAATTCATCCGCACAAAGATCAATAAGGAGAACGGGGACGACATGTCTGAATCCGTTAACTTGCCCGCCCTCGGTGAGAGTGTCACCGAAGGAACCGTCACCCGCTGGCTCAAGCAGGTTGGTGACCGGGTGGAGATCGACGAGCCGCTGCTCGAGGTTTCAACCGACAAAGTAGACACCGAAATCCCTTCTCCGATCTCAGGCGTCATCGAAGAAATCCTCGTCGCTGAAGACGAGACGGCTGAAGTTGGCGCACCCTTGGTCCGCATCGGCGATGGCTCCGGCTCAGCTGCAGAGGCCGCACCTGCGGCACCGGCTGAGGAAGCACCTGCCGCTCCCGCGGAAGAGGCCGCACCGGCCGCCGCAGAAGCTCCCGCCGCAGAAGAAGCTCCGGCTGCGGAAGCACCCGCCGCTTCGTCCGGCGAAGGCCACGAAGTCACCCTCCCTGCGTTGGGCGAGAGCGTCACCGAAGGCACCGTCACCCGGTGGCTCAAGGCCGTCGGTGACACCGTTGAGGTCGACGAGCCCCTTCTTGAGGTATCCACCGACAAGGTCGACACGGAGATCCCCTCCCCCGTTGCCGGTACCCTCCAGGAGATCCGCGTCAACGAGGACGAGACTGCTGAAGTCGGTTCCGTCCTGGCAATCATCGGCTCGGGCGCAGCCGCCCCGGCCGCCGCTCCGGCTCCGGCCGCCCCGGCCGCCGCTCCGGCTCCGGCCGCCCCTGCAGAAGCACCGGCAGCACCTGCCCCCGCTGCAGCAGCCCCGGCTCCCGCAGCCGCCCCGGCTCCCGCAGCCGCTCCGGCCGCCGCACCTGCTGCTCCTGCCGCCGAATCGGCTGGCTCCTCCGAATCCGGCTACGTCACTCCGTTGGTTCGCAAGCTTGCCAACCAGCACGGCGTTGACATTGCATCTGTCTCCGGCACCGGTGTTGGTGGACGTATCCGCAAGCAGGATGTGCTTGCCGCCGCGGAAGCCAAGCAGGCTGCCGCTGCACCGGCTGCCCCCGCTCCTGCCGCTGCGCCCGCAGCCAAGGCTGCTGCACCGGTCGTTGCGTCGTCGCTGCGCGGCACCACGGAGAAGGCTCCCCGCATCCGTCAGGTCATCGCCCGCCGCATGCGCGAGTCTCTTGAGGTCTCCACCCAGCTGACCCAGGTGCACGAGGTCGACATGACCAAGATCGCCAAGCTCCGCCTCAAGGCCAAGAACTCGTTCCAGGCCCAGAACGGCGTCAAGCTGACGTTCCTGCCGTTCATCGCCAAGGCTGTGGCCGAGGCACTGAAGCAGCACCCCAAGCTGAATGCTGCTTACGACGAGTCCAAGCAGGAAATCACCTACCACAACGCCGAACACCTGGCGATCGCCGTCGACACTGACAAGGGCCTTCTGGTTCCCGTCATCTCCGACGCCGGCAACCTGAACCTCGCCGGCCTTGCCGGGAAGATCGCTGATGTTGCAGGCCGCACCCGCGACGGCAAGATCGGCCCGGACGAGCTGTCCGGCGGTACGTTCAGCATCACCAACATCGGTTCTGTCGGCGCCCTGTTCGACACCCCGATCATCAACCAGCCGCAGGTAGGTATCCTCGGCACCGGTGCCATCGTCAAGCGCGCTGTTGTGGTTGCTGACGAAAACGGTGACGACTCGATCGCCATCCGCTCCATGATGTACCTGTCGCTGACGTACGACCACCGCCTGGTGGACGGCGCCGACGCCGGCCGGTTCCTTCAGACCCTCAAGGCACGCCTTGAAGAGGGCGCGTTCGAAGCAGACCTCGGTCTCTAAGTAGTTCCGTCTGCAGGTACTCCCGCAGATCCGGAAGGGGCAGGTTGCCGGGGAAACCCGGGGACCTGCCCCTTCCGCTTTTAACACCAGCGCGTGGCTTTGCTACAGGACGTAGAACCGACTGGATAAGCTAGGGCCATGAGTATTCTCTTCAACATTCTGGTGTTCTTGCACATCGTCGGCGCAGCCATGATCGTGGGCTACTGGATCGCCACCCTCAGGGAGCCAACCGTCCACCCGCGCCAGCGCGATGGTGCGTTCCTTCAGCTCCTGACCGGCATCGCCATGATGGGTGTGATCCCCTTCTTGCCGGACGCCGATCCCAACTACTTCAAGCTCGGCGTCAAGTTCGCCATTGCCGTGGCCGTGGCCGTGCTGGCGGTCATCGGCTCGCGCAAGGTCAAGAACGGTGAAGCTGTGTCTACCGGATTGGCTCACGGTGTGGGCGGCCTTGCCTTGGTGAACATAGCAATCGCCACTCTCTGGAACTAGCTCCCACGCCTGCATCCTGATGCAAGAGGCCGCCCCACCGTGCGCACAGCCCGGTGGGACGGCCTCCGCCGTTAAGTACGCTGCTACTCCTGGGCGATACAGAACTCGTTTCCCTCAGGATCATGCATGACGTCCCAGTGGAAATCCGCCACGTCGTGCCCCTCAATGAAGGTAGCGCCCAGGGACTCCGCCTTTCGCCGCAAGGCAGCGGCATCGGCGTCGTGAAGGTCCAGGTGAAGCCGGCGCCGTCCTTCGGTAGGTTCGTTGACCTGCTGGAACGCCAGTTGGGGAAGACCCGGTTCGGCTGGACGCAGCCAGATAAAACCTTCGTGCTCCGCTGCAACGGGCATGTCCAGCAGTTCAGACCAGAAAGCGGAGAGCCGGGCCGCATCCACGGCATTGACCATGATCGACGCGATTCTTGGGCCTCGGCGTTGCACGCCGGTTACGTGTTCTTTTGTATCCATGGCGCCAGTTTAGGGGGTCACAATCCACCGACAGCGGAATGACCGTGCAGTCCTTGGACCGAATCCCTAGGATTGAAAGCGGTGGCACGCGGCGGAGGCCGGGTGCCGGAATACAACGACCCAAGGAGTGGACATGGCAGCAACACGCACCGCACACACGGTATGGAACGGCAACCTCATTGAGGGCGCTGGAAACACCACGCTGGACAGCTCCGGCCTGGGTACGTTCGATGTCACCTGGAAGGCCCGCACGGAGCAGTCCGGCGGCAAGACCAGCCCGGAAGAACTGATCGCTGCAGCCCACTCCGCGTGCTTCTCCATGGCCTTCAGCCACGCCTTGGCCGGTGAAGGATTCACCGCCGAGGAAGTCAACACCAAGGCCGACGTGACCTTCGTTCCGGGCACCGGCATCACCGGCAGCCACCTGACGATGACCGCCAAGGTTCCGGGTCTTTCCCAAGAGGATTTCCGCCGTATCTCCGAGGACGCGAAGACGGGTTGCCCCGTTTCGGGCGCGCTGGCCAGCATCGAAATCACCTTGGACGCAACACTCGCCGAGTAGCCACAGCAAGCGCGCATTGCAGAGGGGCCAGAACCCCCGCGCTTGATGCAAAAGAACCCCGTCACCAGCTGGTGACGGGGTTCTTTGTGCTTACCGGGCCCTCTACCTCCGGGCCTGTGGCCGTGAAGGCAACGGCTCCGGCCGCAGCTTCCGGTAGCCTTCGCGCAGCGGGGGCCGGTCGGTAGGCAGCTCCTGGATCATTTCCTTGAGTGCACCGATACCGTACTCGAGCTGGGGATCCGTGCCGGCTGCGTACGCGTGCGGCGGGAAAAGTACTTCGATGTCAGGCTCAACGCCCCGGTTCTCAACGTCCCAGCCGATTCCGCCGCTGAACCAGGTGGCGTAGCGGGGCTGCGTGACGCCCGTACCGTCGGCCAGCGAGAAGCGGTTGTCGATTCCCACCACGCCACCCCAGGTCCGGGTCCCGATGACAGGCCCGATGCCCCTGAGTTTTGAGACCTGCGTGATGATGTCGCCATCGGAACCGGCAAATTCGTCGGTCAGGATGATGACAGGTCCTCGGGGTGCGTGGTCCGGGTAGGTCCGGGGCTTTTCGCCGCGCGGCATGCTCCAGCCGGTCACCTTGCGTCCAATCAGCTCGGCGACCAGTTGCGAGGTGTGTCCACCGCGGTTGCGGCGAACGTCCACTATCAGTCCGTCGAGTGCCGTTTCGGTATCCAGGTCACGGTGGAGCTGGGCCCAGCCGTTGGCCATCATGTCGGGGACGTGGAGGTAACCGAACTTGCCATTGGAAGCTTCACGGACGGTCCTGCGGTTCGCACGCACCCAGTCCTGGTAGCGGAGCCGTTCCTCATCACGGATGGGAACCACTGCCACACGTCGCTGCGCGCCAGCGGAACCGCCGTGTCCGTCACCGTTCAGAAGCGTCAGCTCCACAGTCCGTCCTGCTGCGCCCACCAGCTGCATCGCCGGCGTCAAGGCTGCCGAAAGCCCGACGCCGTCAACAGCCAGGAGCACGTCGCCCACCTTCGCGTCCACACCGGGTCGCGTTAAGGGCGAGGTAGCCAACGGATCCGATGATTCCCCTGCGAGGATCCGGGTGATTTCCCAACCCTTGCTACTGAGCTGCAGCTCGGCACCCAGCCGCCCCTGGCCATTCCGCCCCGGTTCGTTGACGGCTGCCGGACGCACGTAGGCGTGCGAGGTTCCCAACTCGCCGTGGAGCTCCCACAGCAGGTCAACGAGGTCGTCATGGGAGCCGAGGCGGTCCACGATCGGCCGGTACCTCTTGTAGACGGAGTCCCAGTCCTGGCCTGCCATGTCCGCGGTCCAGAAGAAGTCGCGCTGCAACCTCCAGGCTTCATCGAATGCCTGTCCCCAGGCCGCGACCGGGTCGAGGGTCACGCGGATCCTGTTGAGCTCCACTTTCACGTGTTCTGCCGAATCCTCCTCCACCTTGCTATCGGCGGGCACCGAGGTGACGCTCTTGTCCAGGATGTAAACCACCCGACGCAGGTCACCGGATAGCCGGTAGCTGTCCACTGCAGGAACGATGGTGGTGGACTTGCGCTTGGCGAGGTCATAACGCACCAAGGATGGCGCAGACTTCTTATCCTGGGGCGTGCCTTTGCCCTCGCCGGTAACGCCTGAAAGTTCAGTGTCCAACCACAGCAGTGCGCCCTCGCCGACGGCGAGGTGGGAATAGTTACCCTGCGGAACCGGAACGGTGATGACCCTGTGGGCCAGTCCTTCGGCATCCACGCGCACGTCCGGGATGTCGCCGTCGTCGGACTTTCCGGCATCCAGCGGCGCATCCTCAAGCGTATCTACCGAGGGTCCGAACGGCGACGGCGTATCCGCCGCCAGCGCCACCATGTACGGCTTGATGGGGCTGGGGAAGGAGAGGTCGAAGGAGTGACCGTCGTAGACGGGGTCGAAACTCCGGTTGGACAGGAATGCCAGGAATTTGCCATCCGGGGTGAACCGGGGCCATTCGTCGCAGAAGCGGCCGTCAGTGACATCAATGATGCCCGGGCTGGCCTCGCCTGGGCGGGCAATCCTCAACTTGCTGCGTGAGCCAAAGGACGTGACCGGTTCGGACCAGGCGAGCCACTGCGAGTCGCCCGACCACGCGAACTGCTCGATGCTGCCATCGCCCACACTGACGAGCTTGACCAGCTTCCCGGTCGACGCATCAGCGACGAAAACATCACCAAATGAGGTCCCGACGGCGATCCAGCGGCCATCAGGGCTCGGCTCCAAAGCGCTGGTTCGAGTGGGCTGCGGAAAGTCGATGCGGAGCTGGGCGGCGTCCTCGGGCGAACGAACTGCATCAGAGGTAGAGACGCCGGCGGCCGTGTCGGGCGAGGGCGCAGCGTTGGCAGGAGTGTCGGCGTTGGCGACGGAAAGCGTTACCGGCGCGGCTGCCTCCCCGGCCGCTTTCGGTTGTCCCAAAACGTTTGAGGCGGAAACCGGCTTCGGCAGGGAATCGTCTTCCTTCGCCGGCGCCGGCGCCTCAGTATCCTTGGATACCTCCACCGAGGCAGTCAGCCGTGCCGCAATGCGCTTGATGTAAAGCGCTTCGACTCCCCCGTGGTCCGCCACGTAGGCGATCCTGCCGTCGGTGAGCGGACGGGGCAGGCGTGCGCGGACACCGGGCGTGGCCTCCACCACCCGCGAGGGGCCGTCCTTATGCCGAAGCCAGTGAATCGTACCGTGCGCTTCCACGGCGCTGGCCGTGCCTCCGGCATTCGGGAAGACATCGCCGAGGTGCGCGGAAGCCTTGAGGGGTGCGGGACGGCGCGCCGGTGAAGCTGAGCCGAGCGAGATCTCCAGCTTGGCCGGCTGCGCCTCAGCATCGAGGGAAGGAAGGACCCACAGCTCGCCGGCAGACTCGAAGACGACCCGCTGGCCGTCCGTGCTGGCGTGCCGGACATAGAAGTCTTCGTGATCCGTGTGCCGCAGCAAACCGGAGCCATCGGGAAGGACTGAATAGAGATTGCCGTAACCTTCGTGGTCCGACAGGAAAGTGATCCTGCCCTTGACCCACAAGGGGTCGGTGACGTTTCCATCAATTTCCGGAATCAGCCGTTCAAACTCACCGTTGCCGTCGGCGTCGATCCACAGCTTGCCGGCAGTGCCGCCACGGTAACGCTTCCACCAGGCGGGTTCGCGGGAAAGAACGCTCGCCAGAACCACCGGCTTCTCGTCGCCGATCTCCGGCCCGAAAGCAACAGCCTCTACCGGACCAAAAGGAAGTTCGACGGCGGCGCCGCCGTCGAGCGGGAGGCTGTAGGCGTGCGTGTGGCGGCTTTCCGCCTGCTGGAAGGCACTGGTAACCACTACGTGGCCCGCCGGAGTGAATCCCTTGACTTTCGTGGTGCTGTGCCCGAAGTAGCTCAGCTGCCGGTACCCTCCGCCGTCGACGTTGGCCGTGACGACTTCCGGGGACGTTCCCACCACGACCGTCCACACCAACCGTTTTCCATCCGGGGTGAACCGCGGGTTCCTTGCTTGAAGCTGCTGGGAGGAGACCCGCCAGGCGCGGCCCCCTTGGAGCGGTGCGACCCAGACGTCGTCTTCGGCCACGAAAGTGACCAGATCGCCGTGCACATGCGGGAAACGGAGGTAGCTGGAGGAGGTCATTGTTCGATCATAGTCAAGAGGCACCTGCCCTCGGCGGCAATGACAGGCGTTTCCGCCAGACGTTGGCCTTATGGTGAGATGGGTCATGCGCATCGTGATGTCCGGAGCTTCAGGAATGATTGGAACCGCCCTGGCCGGGCAATTGGCCGCCCAGGGCGATGAGGTTGTCCGGCTTGTGCGCCGGCCCGCCGACACGCCCGGTGAATTCACCTGGGACCCCGCCAAGGGCGAGCTGGACGAAGCAGTCCTGGATGGCGTGGATGCTGTGGTCAACCTCTCCGGCGCCGGCATCGGGGACCGGCCATGGACGAAGAAACGGATCGAAGTCCTCCGCGATTCCAGACTGCAAACCACGAACACGCTGACCGCGGCCATGGGGCGCCTTGCCAAGCCGCCCGCTGCCTTCATCAGCCAATCCGCCTCCGGTTATTACGGAGCGGACAGTACAGGCGTCCTCCGCGAGGATTCGCCCGCCGGCGGCGGCGTGCTGGGCCCGCTCTGCGTCGAGTGGGAAGGCGCTGCCATGACGGCACCGGCGGGCGTCCGGGTAGTGACTCCCCGAACGGGTGTTGTGTTGAGTTCCGCGGGCGGAGCGTTGGGGCCCCTGCTCCCCCTGTTGAAGCTTGGGCTCGGAGGTCCTTTCGGGAACGGACGCCAGTACTGGCCATGGATCACCCTGCAGGACGAGGCGGCTGCCCTCGCTTTCCTCCTGAGGTCCGGACTCGAAGGTCCGGTCAACGTTTGCGCCCCGGAAAGTGCTGACGTCAACACGATCGTGAAGGCGCTGGCGAAGGCGTATCACCGGCCGGCGTTTTGCCGGGTGCCCCGCCCTGCCCTGCGTCTTGTCCTGGGGAAGCTGGCGGATGAACTCGTGCTGGCCAACCAACGTATGGAGCCCTCCCGCCTGGCCGAAGCAGGCTTCCACTGGCAACACCCGTCCCTGGCCGAAGCCATGGAGTGGCTGCGTAGGGACACTGACCACTAAGCGCAGCAGGGTTCCCGGACGGCCTGCCGTGATGCGGTCATTTGCCCGGCCCGGTTACTTCCGAAAGCCACCAGCGTCCATCCGCACGGATCAAGGTCAGGCGAAGGGCTTGGGACGCGCCGGCCGTTTGCGTCCGGACCACCGCGCCCGCCGCATCACGTTCCTCATAAGCCGAGATGGTGGCCGTGACGTCTACCTGTGCGCGGTCCGCTTCCGGTGATGCGCCAACCGATGCTCCCGACAGTTCAGTAGTGAACCCCCCGAACGTCGTGCCGGACAGCCGCAGCTGTTCGCGAAGCCCGTGATCCGACTCCGCAGCCGGGGAACCTTGGGCATTGACCAGGTCCAGCAGTTGGAGCCGTCCTTCCCTCAGCGCGAAGTCACGAACAGCTGAGAGGGCACCCACAGCGACCTCTGGATCATCGGCTGTGAGGGCTCCGGCGAGCCCTTCCGGAAGATCATCCGCCTTTGCAGGCTCCATGGATGGACCGGGACCGGCAGACGGGCTGGCCGTTGGCTCAGCCTGGAAATTCCTTGGCTCGAGACCACCCCCTTGCCACAGGTTCCAAGCCATGACGCCGATCAGCGTGCCGCCCACCCCCACCAGAGCCACGCGGACAGCCAGGACGCTCCTGGAGGTACCGGGCCGTCGGGCTCCTGATTGTCCCTCCACCCGGGGCAACGGCAGGAGCCTGCGCATCCAGGAGTGCCCACGGCTTGCCCGGCGTGCCTGACGACCGTGCACTTCGCGCCGGGTGAGCAACTCAGGAATCACGGAATCATGCACCGCTCCGGACAGGTCAAGGGTCTCCGGGGCAGCACTCCTGAAGATAGCCGTGCCGAACTCCTTTGCCGTCGGCCGCATCTGCGGGTCCGGTGCCAACCCGGCCTCAAGGGCTGCGGCCAAGCCTTTCGGCACGTCAGGAACCAGCATTGACAATGGTGGCCTCACCTGGGGCGGCCCGGGTACGACGCCGGTCAGGCAGTACCAGCCGACTGCCGCCAAGGAGTACACGTCCCGTTGCGGCCGCAGCCCATGTTCTGAGGTCCCATGCGTGGATACCGGGCTGAACGGATCCTTGAATCCCGTGGTTCCGGCATCAAGGTTCTGATGCGGATCCCCCACCCTCACTGCAAGGCCCAGATCCGCCAGGACCGGCATGCCCACCGCTGTGAACAGGACGTTTCCCGGCGAAACGTCACCGTGCACGATGCCGTTGAGGTGCAAATAGTCCAACGCCTGTGCAATGGGCGTCAGCACCGTCACTGTTTCGCCAACGCTCAACCGTTTCCTCCCCGGCACCAGGTTCGCCAGCGATCCCCCTGCGGCGTAATCCATAACGATCCCGGCCGTCCCGCCGGAACCATCATCCGCTGGGAGGACCTCGTGGATGCGCACAAGATGTTGGTGCACCAGGTGCGACAGCAGCGTGACCTCGCGGGCGGCGCTCCCCAAGGCTTCAGCCTGCACTTCTCCACGCGGACATTTGACCACCAACAGGGCCCGGTCGCTGAGCCGGTTGACGAGCCAGATTTCGGAGCTGCTGCCCTGACCCAGGAGTCGGGAAATTTCGTAGCCCGGAAGCAGGGGTGCCACGGCATTGGCGGTTTCCAGAGTTTCCATGGATCAGGTCTACCGGACCTTGCGATTCTCTGCAGAAGTTATCCACAGCCACGGCACTTTTGCCGTTTTCGCACCTGTCGCGACAGCACGTGATGCGACTGAGAGCTTCACCACAAAACCATGGGCAATCCCCTGCTGGGTCTAAGCTTGAACGCATGACTCTTGAGTTTTCACAACTGGGTCTTGCCCCGGATTTCGTTGACTACGTACAGGGCTGGGACCTGCAGCGCGAGATCCACAACAAAGTTGTTGCGGGTGAGCAGAACAGCACCGTCCTGCTTCTGGAGCACGCCGCCGTTTACACTGCCGGCAAGCTCACGGAAGATCACGAGCGGCCCTTCGATGGAACCCCCGTGGTTCCCGTGGACCGTGGCGGCAAACTGACGTGGCACGGTCCCGGTCAGCTGATCGCTTACCCGATCCTCAAACTGAAAAACCGAGCCGGCATCCGCGACTACGTCGAGCGCCTCGAGGCCATCATGATCGCCGTCATGGTCGACTACGGAATCAAAGCCGTCACCGTCAAGGGCCGCGCGGGAGTATGGATCCTTGCCGACGACAAGGGACCGGACCGGAAGATAGCCGCAATCGGCATCCGCGTCCTGGAGGGTGTCACCATGCACGGCGTCGCCATCAACTGCAGCAATGACCTGGCACCCTACGACCAAATCATTGCCTGTGGAATCACTGACGCCAGCGTCACCACCATGACGCTGGAAACCGGCCGGACCATCAATCCCGCCGATATCGTTGACCGCTTCGTGGAAGAATTCCGCAAGCATGAAGAAGCACTCGTTTCCACCCCCGAAGGAGCACTCCAGTGACCTTGGCACCTGAAGGCCGTAAGTTGCTGCGCGTTGAGCAGCGTAATTCTGCGGTACCGGTTGAACGTAAGCCTGAGTGGATCAAGGCCAAGGTCCAGATGGGTCCTGAGTTTGTCCAGCTCAAGAACCTGGTGAAGAAGGAAGGCCTGCACACGGTCTGTGAAGAGGCCGGCTGCCCGAACATTTTCGAGTGCTGGGAAGACAAGGAAGCGACGTTCCTGATCGGCGGGTCCGAGTGCACCC
>NZ_JBFRDO010000009.1:0-138136 GCF_052113825.1 Paenarthrobacter sp. TAF1 | reverse complement strand
GGAAACGCCCGGTCCCATTCCGAACCCGGAAGCTAAGACCCACAGCGCCGATGGTACTGCACCCGGGAGGGTGTGGGAGAGTAGGACACCGCCGGACAACCATTAACGAAGAGCCCCAACCACGGTTGGGGCTCTTCCATTTAACAAACCACGTAACGCTAACGCGCAGCCCAGAAGCCGGCCAACCGGGAAGCCAGGACCCGGCCCTGTTCAAAGCCGACACGAGCGGCGGCGGGCCTTAGGGAAAAGTCCATCGCATTGACGCCGAACATATGCTCGGCTTCGCTGTCCGGGATGACCGTTTCCACCTGGCTGCCGCCGGCGCGCAGGGCGTCCACTTGGCAAGCGAGATGCATGCCCCATTCAGCAGGAGTCCGGGTTCGCCCACCGAAGGGTGACAACACCAGCACGCTTCCGTATCCGACCGCCAGGTCCGCATTCTCGGCGTTGGTACGGTAGCCGCCGTCGATGTATTGCTCGTCGCCGATGCTGTAGGCGAAACCGCTGGCGCAACTGGCAGCCACTGCGTCCACGAGATCCACGCCGCTCTCCCGGTCGAACGCCACCGGTTCACCCGTCCGGGCATTGACGGCGGTCAGGAGTATCGCTCTTTCCGGCCACTGGGCTTGCGGCAAGCGGGTTGCCACTATGTCCCGCCAGCGCGCGCTGGCACCTTCCATGGAAGCGGCGATCTCTACGGCGGCCGCTCCAAGCCGCCGGCGCATGTCCGCCATGTCGGAGGAGGCCTTCATGATATTGCCGGTTCGCTCCATGTGATCCATCACGGGTCTTGTGGCAGTGCGTCCCGTTTCCATATTTGGTCCGGACACGGAACGAACGGGCACGGCGGCAGCTTGGCGGGGTGCGGACTTATGAGCGCCTGCGGGTTTCTGTGGGACCGAACTGAGGATGGCTTCAAAGAGCTCGATAGGGCTGGCTCCGGCCAGTTGGGCCGCCGCGGTGGACCCCGCTGATGTGCCGATGGTGAGCTCGGGGGTGGCGACATCCAGTCCGGCGTCGAAAAGGCCAGCGACGACGCCGATGAGCCATGCGTTGCCTGTGGAGCCGCCGCCGCCAAGGACCAATGCCCGCTGCCTGGTGGACGGTTGCTGGACGGCGGAGCCGGACTCAACCTGGGACTGGACGGTGCCCGCGCGGCCGGATGCCGCCGTCGAACTGTTGCTAAAAGGTGATGATGAGGAAGTGTTCAAGTGAACGCCTTTCGCGATGTGCGTGACGGGCGCTCCTGATAGCGACCCGCTTAGTCGCGGGATCGTGGAATGCAGGGAGCGCCCACGGTGGATACTGCGTACATGGGTCTCACCTCCTGCCGATTGTTCACGATCACCCGAAAGCTATCACTCCGCGGCCACCTGCGCAATTGGCCAAGGAGCCGGCGGTAGAGTCTTGGGATGAATCTCGTGCGAAGTGTGCCCATCGGCCAAGGCCATAGTGGTGACCAGTTGCTTCTTCGTCCACTTGAGCTTTCAGACGCCGCGGATTTGGCTGGCGCGTACCTGCGTAATCGCGGACATCTGGCGCCTTGGGAGCCCACCCGCGACGACGGATTCTTCACCGAGCATGGCCAGGAAGCCGTCATTCGCGCCAAGATCGACCAGTACGCGGCCGGCAGCGAAGTGCCCTGGGTCATCACCGGCGACCGGGGCGTTTACGGGATGATTACATTGACCGGCATCGTCCGAGGTCCCTTCCGGAATGCCAACCTTGGCTATTGGATCGACCAGGACTGTACAGGCAGGGGCGCCGCGTCAGGTGCGGTAGCCGCCGTCGTCGATATGGCCACACAGGAACTTGACCTCCACAGGATCCAGGCCGCAACCCTGCTCCACAACGCCCCGTCGCAGGCTGTCCTGGGGCGCTGCGGCTTTGACCGGATCGGCGTAGCGCCGTCCTATCTTCAGATCGCTGGCGAGTGGCAGGACCACGTTTTGTTCCAGCGCATCCTGTTCTGACCGGCACGGCGCAGGAGCAGCGGCAAGGACGCAGGGTACGCCAAGGGCTTAAATGGCTCCAAAAAACCCCGAAATTCCGGTGATTTTGGTCAAAAAGGCGCGGAAACACGCGGAATTTGCTGGCCATGGCATCGCAAGCTGGTAAGTTTTCGAACAGTGGCTTGCTCGCATTCCGCTTGAAAGCTCAAAAACGTATGAGTCCAGGAGGACGTAAATGGCTAAGAACCGTAGTGAACTCGTTGCAGAGGTAGCAGGCAAGGCTGGCACCAGCCAGGCAGCAGTCAACTCCGTGCTCGATGCACTGTTCGAAGTTTTCGAGACTTCTGTCGCCGCCGGCGAGAAGATCACCATCCCGGGCTGGCTCGCCGTTGAGCGCACCGACCGTGCAGCTCGCACCGGCCGCAACCCGCAGACCGGCGAAACCATCCAGATCGCAGCCGGCCACAGCGTCAAGCTGACCGCTGGCTCCAAGCTGAAGGCAGCTGTCGCCAAGAAGAAGTAACTTCTTCGGCATAGGCCTTGAAGGGGCGGCAACCTGATGGTTGCCGCCCCTTCTTCTTTGGGTTAATGCACATAGCGCACTGTCGATTCGCAGCCCGGCGACAGGTAGCGGACAATGGATAAGTGCCATCAGCAAGAAATTCCGCAACTGTCCCTTCGACTCCTCCCAAGGCGGGAGCGCGTGGAGGGTCCACAGTCGCGGGGATTTCCCTTCCTTGGCAATTGGCGGGCCTGGCGGTCCTGATCGTCGCCCTTGCGGGGGCATTGATCTTCTCCGGCGCGTCGGCGGCCCGCCAGGTTTCAGATCCCGGCGCCCTGGTCAGGTGGGGCCTTCCGTTTGCCAAAGCCATCCACAACGTGTCGGTGGCCACGGTGATTGGCGGCCTGATCTTTGCCGTGGGCATCCTGCCGAAGAACCTCGGTGGCTCCCGGTCCCGCGAGAAAGACGCCGACGCCGTCGAGCATCCGGCATTTGCCCGGGCCCTCGCGGTTGCCGCCGCCGCTGGCGCTGCGTGGACACTGTCCGCAGTCGCCGTACTGGTCCTGACCTATTCGGACGTCGCCGGACAGCCGCTTTCCGGGGACGCGGAGTTCACCCGTTCGCTGGTCTACTTCATGACGGACATCGAAACCGGCAAAGCCTGGCTGGCCGTCACCATTATTGCCGCCGTGGTCACTACAGCCCTGTTCGGGGTCCGGTCCCTGACGGGCCTGGCCTTCACGCTTGTGCTCGCGCTGATCGGGCTGATTCCAACGGCGCTCATCGGCCACTCCTCCAGTTCAAGCGATCACGAGGGCGCCATCAACTCCCTTGGCCTCCACCTGGTGGGCGTCTCCACCTGGGTTGGCGGCATCATCATGCTGGCGGTCCTGTCCGGAATCCTCACCGGTTCCCGGACGAAGGGGACCCCGGACATTACGGAGCAGACCCTTCGGCGATTCTCGTCCCTGGCAGGTTTCGCTTTCGTCCTGGTGTTCGCTTCCGGTGTCATTAACGCTGCCATCCGGGTCACCAACCCGGCCGACCTCTTCGGCTCCTCTTACGGTCAACTCATTGTGGCCAAGGCCCTCGCAACGTTGGTGCTGGGCGGTATCGGCTTCATGCACCGCCAATGGGTTATCCCGCAGCTCGGCAAGAACGGCTCCATGTCTGCGCGCCGGGTGCTGTGGCAGCTGGTTCTGGTTGAGCTGCTGGTGATGGGCGCGACGTCGGGACTCGCCGTCGCGTTGGGTCGCTCGGCTCCGCCGCAGCCCACCACCTACGCACCGGACGCGTCGCCGTCGTTCATCCTTTCCGGATACGAGCTGCCGCCGGAACTCACCCCTTCGCGCTGGCTGACCGAATGGCGCTTTGACTGGCTGTGGGTAGGCGTGGCGTTGTTTGGCGCCGTCTCCTACATCATGGGCATCGTCAAGGTCCGGCGCCGTGGCGACCAGTGGTCCGTTTTCCGGACGGTGAACTGGATGATCGGCTTGGTGGTCCTGACCTACATCACGTCCGGCCCGCCCGCTGTCTACGGCCGGGTGTTGTTCTCTGCGCACATGGTGGACCATATGGCCCTCACTATGGTGGCTCCCATCTTCCTGGTTCTCGGCGCTCCGGTGACGCTGGCCCTTCGGGCACTGCCGTCCCGGGGTGAAGGCACCCATGGCTCCCGTGGCCTGCGGGAATGGCTGCTCCTGTTTGTACACTCCAGGTTCTCCCAGGTGGTCACGCACCCCCTGTTCGCGGCGGCAAACTTCGCGGGCTCCATCGTCTTGTTCTACTACTCGGACCTTTTTGGTCTGGCCATGCGTGAGCACGTGGGCCATGAGTTGATGAACCTCCACTTCCTGCTGACCGGGTACATCTTTGTCCTGAGCATGATCGGCAGCGATCCTTTGCCACGCCGTGCACCGTATCCGATGCGGCTGCTGCTCCTTCTGGCAACCATGGGCTTCCACGCGTTCTTTGGCGTATCCATCATGGGTGGCACCGGCCTGCTCGCTGCGGACTACTTCGGCAACCTCGGCCGCGCCTGGGGCCCCTCGGCCTTGGGAGACCAACAATTGGGCGGCGCCGTAGCCTGGGGCATCGGCGAAATCCCCACGCTGCTGGTGGCCATCGGCGTGGCAGTGATGTGGTCCCGGTCCGACGAACGGGAGAAGCGCCGGGTGGATCGTGCGGCCGACAGGAATAACGACGCCGATCTCAGTGCTTACAACGATATGTTTGCCCGGCTGGCTGAGCGTGATGCCAAGCTTGCAAGCCGCACAGCCAGGGCAACCACAACAGCCCCGGCCGAGCGCCCCACGAACGACAATTCCGGGCACACCGACCCGAACACCAAGCTGGAAGGACGCTGATGAGCGAAACCGTACGTACCCAACACCGGGTCCGGGCCTCCGAACTCGAGGGCCGCGGCTGGCTCAACACCGGTGGGAAGTCCTTGGACCTCGAGTCCCTGCGCGGCAAGATCGTGCTTCTCGACTTCTGGACCTTCTGCTGCATCAACTGCCTGCACGTTCTCGACGAGCTGCGTCCGTTGGAAGAAAAGTACTCGGACGTCCTGGTAACCGTTGGCGTGCATTCGCCCAAGTTCGAGCACGAGGCAGATCCTGTCGCTTTGGCATCAGCCGTCGAACGCTACGAAATCCACCACCCTGTGCTGGATGACCCCGAACTGGCCACCTGGAAGGCGTACACCGCCCGTGCCTGGCCCACGCTGGTGGTAGTGGACCCCGAGGGCTACATTGTGGCCCACCTTTCCGGCGAGGGCCACGCAGACGGCCTCGCCGTCCTGCTCGAAGAACTCGTCGCTGAACATGAAGCCAAGGGGACCCTCCACCGCGGTGACGGTCCGTACGTAGCCCCTGTGCCGACGTCGGGCACTCTGCGGTTCCCCGGTAAGGCAACCCAGCTCGCCAACGGAAACTACCTGGTGGTGGATTCCGGCCATCACCGTTTGGTGGAGTTGCGCCCGGATCTGGAGACCGTGGAGCGGATCATCGGGTCCGGCACCAAGGGCTACCTGGACGGGCAATCGGAAATTGCCCGGTTCAACGAACCCCAGGGCGTTACCCTTTTGCCGTCGGAGTTGGCCTGGAAGCTCGGCTACGACGCCGTGGTGGCCGACACCGTCAACCACCGCCTCCGAGGCGTGACCCTCAGCTCGGGATACGTCCAGACGATCGCAGGCAACGGCGTGCAGCGGCTCCTGGACACCGGCCCCGCCCGTGTCACCGACTCCGGCGCCGGTACCTGGTCTGAACACCACGACGACGGTCCGGCTGACTTCGCCGGGGACGCCCTGGATGTTGGAGCGCTCGGGCGCGGCACGGAAGTGTCCCTTTCCTCGCCGTGGGATGTGGTCTGGAGCGAAAAGCTGCAGAAGGTGGTCATCGCCATGGCCGGCACACACCAGATTTTCGCTTTCGACCCCCTGGCCAATGAGGTCTCCATCCTGGCCGGCTCCGGTCTTGAAGGTTTGCTGGACGGCAAAGCCGAGGAAGCCTGGTTCGCACAATCCTCCGGCCTGGCAATCGACGGCGAAGACAACATCTGGGTAGCTGACTCGGAGACATCGTCCTTGCGCCGCCTGGTGGTCAGCGATTCCGGCGTGACCGTGGAAACCGCAGTAGGCAAGGGCCTGTTCGATTTCGGCTTCCGTGATGGTGAAGCCGCGGAAGCCCGCTTGCAGCACCCTTTGGGCGTGACTGTGCTTCCGGACAACTCCGTGGCCATCGCCGATACCTACAACGGGGCTGTGCGCCGCTACGACCCCGCCACCAAGTCCGTCTCCACCCTGGCCCGGGGCCTCGCTGAGCCGAGCGACGTCGTGGTGGTCCAGGTGGAAGGCAGCGATCCGTTGCTGGTAGTGGTGGAATCGAATAAGCACCAGCTGGTCCTGGTACCGATCCCCAAGGAAGCCCAACAGGTGGACGAGGGCGCATCGCAGACGCACCGCCCCAAGAGCCCGGTCACGCCCGGAACCCTTGAGCTGGCCGTTCGCTTCAAGGCTCCCACCGGTCAAAAGCTTGATGACCGCTGGGGCGATCCCACCCAGATGAAGATTTCCTCCACACCGCCCGAGCTCCTGGTTTCCGGAGGCGGGACCTCGGTGGGTCTCCTGCGCACGCTTGAATTGTCGGCGGATGTCCCCGAAGGAATCCTGCACATCACGGCCCGCGCGGCCGCCTGTGATGGACCGGAAACCGAAGACGGCGAAATCCCGGACCACGCCGCTTGCCACCTGTACCAGCAGGATTGGGGCATTCCGGTGGTCCTGCAGGCCGACGGGGAGTCTGAGCTCGTGCTGGACCTCCGCGGCATGGACTAAACCCCACGCAGCTGGCCCGTCTCCTCCCACACCGGGCAGGAGGCGGGCCGTTCTGCTTTTCACCGGGACCCGATCCCCAAAGGCCGCGTGCCACTACGCTGGCGGCGCCAGCCCTGCAGTACCAAAAACCAGCCCTGCAGTACCAAAAAGCACTACAAAACCGCCGGGTTTTTCCCGCAGGCTAGAACGTCAGCAGGGGTGTAACCGTCACAGTGTCGCCGCTGACATCCAACTGGGTGGTGAAGCTGAAGTCGTGCTCCACGTTGAGGTCGTTCACGAGTCCCGTGAACAGGTTGACCTCCCGGGCGGTCAGCGTAGCCTTGCCGTTCAACGGAGCAACAACCCATTTGCCGCTGAACGGTTCAATGGTGATCTTGGGATACTCCGTGATGGCCCACTTGATGGTGCCGTCCACTACCCGGGCATTGCTGACGTGGTAGAACGGGCAGTCGGGCTGCAGGCGCTGCTGTTCGGTGGCCTGGGCTGCGCAGGTGTCCAGGAATTCGCGCACTTTCCCAGCCACGGCATCGTTCATGGCTTTGGTGGACCGGGTCTGCAGGTTCAGGGGTGCCTGTCCGCCGTCGCGCGTTGTGACGAGCGCGGAGGTTGCGGGAGCTTCGAAATAAGTACCGTTAAGGCTGGCCTCGTACTTGCCCGGGAAGAACACGGCAAACGTGTTGCGGCCGTTGGGCATGTTGACGGGAACGCCGTTGAGGGTGGCTTCGCTGGAGTTCACCACGGTCACATCAATGGTGGGCAGGGTGGTGGGCACGAACGCCCACTTCCCGAAGAACAGCCACTGCGTACCGGTTCGTTCCATGAGGAATTCCGTGTGGAGCCGGCTGCCGTCCAAGGTGTAGTCCACGGGAACGGCTACCCGGTTTGCACTGCGGGCTTCGGGATTCCCCACATGGACGTCCGACAGCTTGGAAGCAGCGGTTTGGAGGGCCGTGCCGTCGAGCATGGCCGCGTTGGCGCTGGGCACTTTGGCCCGCAGGAGGCCCAGGGCTTCTTCGCCTTTGCCGTCCTGGAGCGCCTGCAGATACTCCTTGACGGGCTGCTGCGGACTGGCCACGGAAGAGCCCACCAGGTTGATGCAGACGATCGCGCCGACGACAGCAAGCATCAGACCGAGCAGCCATCCGGCTGCGGTCTTGACGAACGCTTGACTCAACTGCACGCCCTTTACGTTACCTGCCGCAACAGCCCACGCCGTGCAGGAGGTACCCGTTATGACGTTTTATCAGCCGTCTGGAGAAGCCCGACGGCGGGCGGCAGCAGGCGTCGCTGCCACCCGGCGTCGTGGTTCAACCAGGCTGGCGAAGCTAGCGCCGGCGACGTGAGGACGTGCCAAAAACTCCGCGCATGAGGTCCCGGCCCAGCTGCGTTCCCATGGATCGGACCATGCTCTTGAGGCCACCGCCCAGTGCGCCGCCAAGGGCTCCGGCGATGTCGCCGAACATGCCGCTGTCCTGTGGTGGTGCTTGCTGGGGGACAGGCTGGGGAGCGGGTGGCGCCGGGAAGGAGTCGGTGGTTGAAGTGGACGGCCGTGAACTGGGCCGTCCCAGGATCTCTTCCTCGATGCGGCGGGCTTCGGCGTCTATGTCCGCTTGGGATGTTCCAACGGGCGTGCCGGAAGACGGCACGGGCGGCAGCCCCGGTGCGGCATCGCCTGTCGGTGCGGCTGCCCGGCCATTGAGTTTCTCGTAGGCCGAGAGGTTGTCCACGGCTGTCCCGTACTTCGCCAGGAGCGGGGACGCGGCGACGGTGCTCTTGATGAGATCGTCGGCGCTGGGGCCCATGACCGACTCGGGGGCACGGAGCCGGGTCAGCGCCACAGGCGTGGGGGCGCCCTTTTCGTTCATGACGGTGATGACGGCCTCGCCAATGCCGGCTGACGTCAGGGTCTCTTCGAGGTCGTAGTCACTGACAGGGAAGGTGGACACGGTGGCCTTCAAGGCTTTGGCGTCCTCGGGGGTGAAGGCGCGCAGGGCGTGCTGCACGCGGTTGGCCAGCTGGCCCAGGACATCGGCCGGGACATCCTTGGGGGTCTGGGTGACGAAGAAGATACCCACGCCCTTGGAACGGATCAGCCGGACGGTGGTGGTGATGGCGTCGAGGAAGGCTTTGGAGGCGTCGTTGAACAGCAGGTGGGCCTCGTCCAGGAAGAACACGAGCTTGGGTTTGTCGAGGTCTCCGGCTTCGGGGAGGTCCTCGAAAAGGTCCGCCAAGAGCCACATGAGGAACGTGGAAAACAGGAGGGGCTTGGTCTGGAGCGTGGGCAGTTCCAGGCAGCTGATGACACCGCGGCCGTCCGGTGCTGTGCGGAGCAGTTCGGCGGTGTCGAACTCGGGTTCGCCGAAGAACTTCTCCATGCCCTGCGCTTCCAAGCCGACCAGCTCGCGGAGGATGACACCGGCGGTGGCCTTCGACAACCCGCCCAGTTCGGCGAGTTCGGCCTTTCCTTCGTTCGAGGTCAGGAACTGGATCACGGCGCGGAGGTCCTTGAGGTCGATCAGTTCAAGGTTCTTCTGGTCCGCGAAGTGGAAGATCAGCTGGAGGCTGGACTCCTGGGTGTCGTTGAGGTCCATGATGCGGGAGAGCAGGATGGGCCCGAACGAGGTAATGGTGGCCCGGACCGGAATGCCGTTGCCGTCTCCGCCGAGCGAAAGGAACTCGACCGGGAAGTTTTTGGCCTGCCAGTCCTGGCCGAGCGAGGACGTACGTGCCGTCAGCTTTTCACTGCCGGTGGCCGGCGTCGCCAACCCGGACAGATCACCCTTGATGTCCGCGAGGAAAACCGGGACGCCCGCCGTCGAGAGTTGTTCGGCGATCATGTGCAGCGTCACCGTCTTGCCGGTGCCGGTAGCGCCTGCCACAAGGCCGTGGCGGTTCATCATGGCGAGGGGCAGGCGGACCTGGGCTTCCTTGTAGACTTCACCGTCCACGATCGCGGCACCCAGCTCGATGGTGGCACCTTGCAGGGTGTACCCCTGCTGGATGGTGGCGAGTTTCTCAGCAGTTGTTGCTTTGGGTTCGTTGGCCATGCGCATAGCTTAGCTGGGCTTGGCAAGATCCTTGCTGAAGGCCAAATGCTTGATGTCTTCGGGGTCCGCGGCGAGGTCGAACAGGGCTTTGTACCCCGTGGCGAGGTACAGATTTTTCGCCTCGGGCTGGCGTGGACCGGTGGTCAGGTACAGCTTCCGGTAGCCGCGCCGACGGGCTTCGTTTTCGAGTTCGGCCAGGACCAGGCGAGCCAGTCCGCGCCTGCGGTGGGCGGAGTGGGTCCAGATCCGCTTGAGCTCGGCCGTGTGCTCGTCGTAGCGGCGGAAGGCGCCACCGGCCACGGATTCACCGTTTTCCTGGATGATGATGAGCGCTCCGTGCGGCGGCGCGAATTCCTCTGCCGGGTAGCGGTTCAATTCCTCGGCTGCGCCCTCGCTGCTGAACAGGTCACCGTATCGGGTGTTGTATTCGACGGCGAGCTCGTCCAGGAGCGGGCGGACGCGGGGATCGCGCATGGGCAGGCTGAGGACGGTAAGGCCCGACGTCGGCAGGGTTGGCGTTGTTGTCATGTCTGGCCTTTCGTAGGTGGAACCCAAGTGGGGGACAGCAGCTGCTGTCATGGCGGTTCAGTGCGACGTTTGCTGTCCCCTAGTTGGGATGGGGCGCTGGAACCGAGGCCGGGGCACTGGCGCCGGCTCCCTCCAACGTGGCAGCAACCGTGGCCAGGATCCTGCGCGCGAGGGCGTCGTTCTCCCGGAACGGGGCTGCGTTGGTGTTGGGGCGTGCAAAGGCTCCGGCACCCCAGCCCGAGGTCCACGGCCCCACGGCAAACAAACCATTCTGTGGTGTACCAACAGGGGACAATACCTCGTAATTCCCGGAGATCAGGAGTTTCCCGGTGGAGTGTGGGCCCTCGGAAGTGAGCAGCCGCTGCTCGGTGCCCCATCCGGCGTCGTGCAGGTCCGCCAAAGCGGGATTCGCCGAACGTTCCACGGAAGCGGAAGGCAGGCGCGCCTCGATGTAGGCGGATGCATCCACCACCACGGGCGACTGGAAGGACCCCGCCACGAAGCGGCCCACGGAATCATCGGCCCGTACCCACATGCCGGGGCCCAGGAATTTCAAGTACCCGGCCCTGTGCAGCGCGAGCATCTCCCGGAGCCGGTGCGACGGCGGCCCTGAGTCCACGAAGCTGAAGAAGCCGTGCCACCACCCATGGATGGACTGCTGGGACCGTGCGTTCAGCCGCTCCTGCGGGACCAGCCGGCCAAGGTCCATGTAGACGAACAATAATGCGGTGAACAGGGCCAGGGTCTCGGAATGGTCCGGGCCGGTCCGCAGGTCCAGGTCCCGCTGGATATAGGCGGCGACTGAACGCTGTACCGAGTCGTGATCGGCGAACGCGCAGCCACTGAGCGGGTGGTCCAGTTTTTCGAAGTCGAGGTGCAGGGCAGCGTCCCGCACGGAGACCGCCACCAGTTCTTCGCGCTGCGGGCTGTACCAGTCGAGAGCATCGAACCGGGCTTCAAAGGCGGCCCAGGTGCCCAGGACCCGCTCAGGGTAGCCGGTGAAGAGCTCGCGGTAGTAGGCGTAACCTGCGTCCTTGGCGATCAGCGGCCACAGCTGGGTACGGAAATCCAGCTCGTGATGCCCGGCCAGCAGGGCGCCGATGGCTTCGGCGGTGAAGTACCGCGGCCGCTCCACAGGACTGCGCAGGGTCGAGGAGATCTTGGAGTGGTAGGGCACGCCGCGTCGCGACCCCGCCCAGAGCCGCGGTTCGGCGCCGGAAGGCACGTAGTCGAGTCCGCCGTCGGGCCGTTCTTCAAAGCGGCCCCCGCGGCCCTCGAACAGCAGCACCAGCAAGTCCACGAACGCCAGTCCCATGCCGGAGACGATCACGTCCTGACCGGCCTCGATCCCGGAGTAGTCGACATCCGTGGTGTACGACGGCGGGGCGTGGAAGCCGCCGTGCCGGGCAGCGAAGTCGCTGTGGCGGGCGGACTCGCGGTCAACAAGGGAATCCGTGTGGCCCAGCGAGTACACCACGACGTCGGCAACAACCTCGCCGCCGGAGGCCAGCCGCACGCTGTGCCTGTCAGCGCCGGAACGTTCGACGCCGGTGGCGGTGTCGCGGTGCACCGTCACCGTTGTTTCGGGGCCCAGTGCGCTCACGGCGCGGCCGAAGAACCACTCCAGATATTTACTCTGGAGCTGCCGGGTGGGGAAAGACGCCGGGGTCAGCGAGCGCAGCTGGGCGAGCAGGTGCGGTTCCAAAGGAGGAACATCACGGATGCTGCCATCAAGTACTCCGGCGGCCCAAGCGGACAGTCCCGGTCCCTGTACGGACGGCCCCTCGCACGTCACGGACTCGTCAGTGAACATGGTGACATCGGCTGCGGTGGAGTTCAGCAGCAACCCCGGACTCTGGTCATAGCGCCAGATCCGCCCGGAGCCTGGCTGGTAGGGCTCAATGACGTGGAGGTGAAGGGGACCCTCGAACAGGCCGGGCCGGTTGGCGGCCAACCGTTCCAGGACGCCGGCCGTGCGCGGGCCGCCGCCAATGAAGGCGATGGCGGGAACTCGTGACGGCATGGGATCTCCTGGAATGCGGTGGTTGGTGATGCCCAATCTAGGGAGCTTTGGGTGCGTGGGTCGAGGCGCCGGTAACCGCCGTTCACCATGCGTCACGCACCGTCAACCCACGCAACGAAGCGACTCATATGGCCCTGCATGACGATGATTGTGACGCCGTGAGAACCCCGGCGAAGCCCCGCGAAGTCCAGTGAAGAAGTGCAAATTCCCGCCTTGCTGCGGGGTTTCGCACGCCCATAGATTGGCAGCCATCCGATAGACAACAACCGATCTGAAATGAGGTGGCGCATGAGTGCAATCGCACCGCCTGCCACGGCGGACACTGCACCGCCCACCCCGGATTATTCCGAGTACAAGCTGGTTCCTGCCCGTCATCCCTGGCGTTGGGTGGGCACAGTGGTGGTGGCCGCCGGCGTGGCCGCCATCGCATGGTCCCTTGTGACCAACCCCCGCTGGGAGTGGGGGGTGGTGGCCGAATGGTTCACGGCACAATCCGTAGTCAACGGCCTGGTGGAAACCCTCAAGCTCACGGCCATCTCAGGCGTCCTGGGATTCGTCCTAGGGTTCATCCTCGCCCTGATGCGGTTGTCGGCGTCCCCGCTGTTGGTTTCCGTCTCGTGGACCTTTTCGTGGATCTTCAGGTCGACTCCGCTGCTGGTCCAACTGCTGCTCTGGTACAACCTTGGCTACCTTTACGAGAAGATCAGCCTGGGCATCCCGTTCACGGACGTCCGCTTCTTCGAGGCCCAGACCACTACGCTGATCAGCCAGTTCGCTGCAGCAGTCCTGGGGCTCACCTTGAACCAGGCTGCCTACTCCGCGGAGATCATCCGCGGCGGCATCCTCTCCGTGGACCAGGGCCAGCTGGAAGCGGCCTCCGCGCTGGGCATTCCCGCGTGGCAGCGGAACACCAGGATCGTGCTGCCGCAAGCCATGCGTGCCATCCTGCCCAACGCCTTCAACGAGATCATCGGCCTGGTCAAGGGCACGTCGATCGTTTACGTCCTGGCTTACTCCGAGCTGTTCTACACAGTCCAGGTCATCTACAACCGGACCCAGCAGGTGCTGCCGCTGCTCCTCGTGGCGACGCTCTGGTACGTCGTGATCACCTCGGTACTGAGCGTTTTCCAGTACTACATCGAACGCCACTTCTCCAAGGGTGCCGTCCGGAACCTGCCGCTTACCCCGCTGCAGAAAGCGCGGAAATTCTTCGCTACCCATGTTGCTGCCTCTCCCACGAAGGACGCCCGATGAGCACCGTCGCCGCACGCAAAGAATCCAAGACGACAGCACAGGCCGCGGACGAGGCTCCGGCTGAAACTTCGGCTGCCGCGTCAGCCGGCACGACGGCGGCCCGGCCCGCCTCTGCTGACCGGCAAGCGACCCGAGGACAGGTGGATATCACCAACGTCCGTAAGTCCTTTGGCGCCACCGAGGTCCTCAAAGGCGTGTCACTGTCGGTTCCGCCGGGCGGCGTCGCGGTGATCGTGGGCCCCTCCGGTTCGGGCAAGTCCACCCTGCTCCGGACCATCAACCACCTGGAAAAGGTGGACGGCGGCTACATCACCATCGATGGCGAACTGGTGGGTTATGAGGTCCGCGGCAACAAGCTCCATGAGCTCCGTGAGAAGGACATCCTCAAGCAGCGCACCAACATCGGCATGGTGTTCCAGAGCTTCAACCTCTTCCCGCACCTCACGGCACTGGAGAACGTCATCGAAGCGCCGATCGTGGCCCAGAAGCGTTCCAAGGCCGAGGCCCGGAAGCGTGGTTTGGAGCTCCTGGACCGGGTGGGCTTGAAAGACCGCGCCGACGCCTACCCCCGCCAGCTCTCCGGCGGCCAGCAGCAGCGCGTTGCCATCGCCCGGGCGTTGGCACTCGATCCCAAGATCCTGCTCTTCGACGAGCCGACGTCCGCGTTGGACCCGGAGCTGGTCAACGAGGTCCTCGACGTTATCCGGGAACTCGCCACGTCCGGAACCACGCTCATCGTCGTGACCCACGAGATGGGCTTCGCCCGGGACGTCGCGGACACCGTGGTGTTCATGGACGACGGCCTGATCGTCGAGTCCGGCACACCCCAGGACATCTTCGCCAACCCCCGCGAGGAACGCACCCGGAGCTTCTTCTCCAAAGTCATCGAACCAGCTTTCAACATCTAGGACACCCTCCATGCTTCGCACCGCCCACGGCTTCGCCGCTCATGAAACAAAACCGCGCTCAACCAAAAGCCGGCTCCTGGCACTTGCTGTACTTCCCGCCGTCGTGCTTCCTGCGCTGGCGGGGTGCTCCGATCCTGGAGCGTCGGCAGCAAAGCCCGAATCCGAAGCCGCCAAGAACGGAATCGTCTACAACACCACCGTGGACCAGAACCGGATCCGGGGTGAGAAGGACACGACGGCGGCCGCAGCGGTACCCGCAGCCATCGCGAAGGACGGCAAGCTGACCGTTGCCACCACAGCCGGCTCCATACCGCTGTCCTTCCACGCCACCGACGACAAAACGCCGATCGGCGTGGAAGTGGATATCGCCCAGCTCGTCGCCGACAAGCTCGGCCTGGACCTGGACCTGCAGGTGACGTCGTGGGAGAACTGGCCGCTCAAGACCCAGTCCGGTGACTTCGAGGCCGTCTTCTCCAACGTGGGCATCAACGCCGCCCGCGTGAAGCTGTTCGACTTCTCCACGTACCGTGCCGCGTTCATGGGCTTCGAAGCGAAGAAGAGCTCCAGCTACGACATCAAGGGCTCGGATGACATCTCCGGCCTGAAGATCTCCGTGGGCTCCGGCACCAACCAGGAGAAGATCCTGCTGGCTTGGAACAAGGAGCTCGAAGCGAAGGGCAAGGCTCCCGCCACCCTTCAGTACTACTCCTCCGACGCCGACACCATCCTGGCGTTGTCGTCCGGCCGCACCGACCTGAACCTCGCTCCGTACCCCTCGGTGACCTATCGCGAGAACACCCGCGACGACCTCAAAGTGGTTGGCAAGGTCAACGCCGGATGGCCCTCCGAAACGTTGGTGGCAGCCACCACCCTCAAGGACAACGGCCTGGCTCCGGCCATCACCGAAGCCCTGAACTCCACCATCAAGGACGGCTCGTACGGCAAGGTCCTGGAACGCTGGGGACTTTCCGAAGAAGCCGTGCCGGAGTCGAAGACCGTCACGGAAGCCACTTTTGGGACGGGAAAGTGAAGTTCCAGGTCCTCGACATCATCCCGCACCTGAAGAATCCGGTGACGGGGGAGATCGTCTCCACTGCTGATCGGCTCAACCAGGTGGTGGAGACGGCTCGCCGTGCGGAGGAACTCGGTTTCGACAGCTTCTCCGTGGGTGAGCGTCATGCCGGCGAGTTCGTCTCGTCATCCCCGACGACGGTCCTCGCCGCGATTGCCGCCGTCACCACCCGGATCCGCCTCCAGACCGGCGTCACCGTACTCTCCGTACTGGATCCCGTGCGGGTGGCGGAAGACTACGCCACCATCGACCAACTGAGCCGCGGCCGCCTGGAGCTCGTGATCGGCAAGGGCAACGAGGTCCTGCAGTACCCGCTGTTCGGGCTGTCCCTCGATGACCAGTGGGACCTGCTCGCGGAAAAGTACGCGCTGCTGCGTACGCTGTGGCGCAAGGAAAGCGTCACGTGGTCGGGCCGCTTCAGGCCCGCCCTGACCGAGCCAACCACGACGACGCCCCGCCCCTTCGCGGGGTCGCCCCGGATTTGGCACGGCTCGGCTACAACCCTGACGTCCGCTGCGCTCGCCGCCAAATGGGGCGATCCCCTGTTCACGGCCAACGCCATCCAGCCGCGCGGGAACTACAAAGTCCTGATCGACCATTACCGCGAAGAGTACGAGCGCCACGGGCACGATCCCCGGCATCAGTACCTCGGCTCGGGCAGCGGTGCCGGCGGTGTGTTCATCGCGGACACCACCCAGGAAGCCATCCGGCAATACGGCCCGGTTTACGAAGGACTCACTGCCGGGCGCAACGTTCCGGGCAACAACACACCGTTCCGGGACATCCACCACGCCGTGGCAGAGGGACCGGCCCTGGTAGGCAGCCCGGAGCAGGTAATCGACAAGATCCTCAGCTACCACTCGCTGTACAACCACGATCTCCAGTCGATCTCCCTGCCCACCACACTGCCGTTCGAACAGCAGCTGGAGATACTGGAACGCTTCGCCCTGGACGTCATTCCCGCAGTCCGGGCGTCCGCACCGACAACCCTGTGGGAATCCGACGATCCCTTCGGCGGCCGCCCGGAATTCGCCGGCGCCACCGAACCGGACGCCGCAGCAACCGTAACCGCAGACCACGCCTTCAACAGGAGCGATACCGCCAATGTCTACGCACACTAATAGCGCTACGCATGCCGCATCCGCACTCGAAGCCTTTGACCAGGAATGGCAGGACTGGCACGAGGCCCACGAGCGTCACCGCGCCCACCCGCACGGCTTCCTCGCCGTGACCCACCTGCACTGGCTGACCGGCGACGCGACCCGGCTGGAAGGTGCCCCCGGCACCTGGAGTGTGGACGCCGACGTCGTGCGTGTCGTCCTGGAACCGGGCGAAAGCCTGCAGCAGGACGGTGTCGAGCTGAACAACGGGACGGTCCTCGAGCTGGGACCCATTGAGGAACGCGGCGGCATCAACCTGGTATCCGGAGACACCGTGATCGAGGTTGCCAAGCGCGGCGGCGAGTACATCGTGCGTCCCCGAAACCCGGAAAACGCGCTCCTGCGTCAGTACCAGGGCACTCCGGCGTACACGCCCAATGCTGCCTTCGCCGTGGCCGGTACCTTTGTCCCGTTCGAGGTCCCGCGGCCCACCACGGTGGGTGCCGCCGTCGAAGGCATCCAGCACGTGTACGAAGCCCCGGGCGAGATCCGCTTCAAGCTGGCCGGCGAGGAACTCGCGCTGACAGCCTTCAACGGGCATGCCCCGGGTTCCCTGTCCGTGCTGTTCACCGACCAGACCTCCGGCAAGACCACGTACGCGGCCAACCGCTCGCTGTCCGTGGTTCCGGCCGCCGATGGCTCGGTGCGACTCGATTTCAACCGGGCAGTGAACCTGCCGTGCGCCTACACCGACCTTGCTACCTGCCCGCTGCCTCCCGCCGAAAACCGGCTCCCGGTGGCCATTGAAGCCGGCGAGAAGATTCCCTACGAACGTCAGGACCAGAAGTGAGCATTGCCAAGAAGGCCGGGTTCCTGGCCATTGAACTCGATGGTGCCGGGTACGCAAACCTTGCCCGCGCCGTCCTCGACGCCGAGTCCGCGGGCTTCCACGCGGCAACCTTCAAGGACACCCCGGACGCCGGTCGCGCGAACGCCCTGCAACGGGCGGCCTTTGCCGGACCAATCACACGGACCATCGCCGTGGTCCCCGAGGTGGACACTGTATATACGGAGCCGTTCCACATTTCCACACAGCTTGCCAGCCTGGACTACGTGTCCGGCGGCAGGGCCGGGTGGATTGCCACGGCGGCGGAGTCGCCCGAGGCCGCTGCCGCCGTCGGACGGTCCTTTGTCACGGGTAACGCTCTTGCACAGGAAGCTGCCGCCTCGATCGAAGCAGGCCACCGGCTCTGGGATTCCTGGGAAGACGACGCCGTGATCCGCGATGTCGCCACGGGGCGCTACCTGGACGTCGACAAGCTTCACTACGTGGACTTTGAAACCCCGGCTGACTTCAGTGGCACGCCGTATTCCGTGAAGGGACCGTCCATCATCCCCAGGCCCCTGCAAGGCCAGTTGCCCGTGCTGGCAGCTGCGAAGCTGGTGGGCGAAGGCCAGGTTCCGGTTGAGGCGGTGGACGCTGTCCTGGTGTCCGCGCCGACGCCCGAGCTGCTGACTGCCGAAATCCGGGATGTTCGCGCACGGCTCGGCGGCTCGGTGGCGATTGTGGCGGAGCTCGACGTCCTCCTGGACGCACGCGGGCAAAGCGCGGCCTCACGCCCGGTGGCCTCACCCGAGGCGGCCCTGTCCGACAGCGAACGGGCGCGTTACACCGGCCCCGCCGATGGACTCATCGAGCTCCTTGAGGTGCTGCTCGCCGAGGCCGACGGAGTCCGCCTCCACCCCGCGGCCCTGGAGGTGGAGCTGGAGGAACTGTCACGGCTGGTCCTCCCGGAGCTCCGGCGCCGCGGTTCAGTGCGGCCGCCCGTCCTGGATGGAACGTTCCGCGATGTACTCGGCCTGGAGCGCCCCCAAAGCCGCTATTCGACATCTGCCGCGGCCGTCGCCGCAGGAAAGCAGGGACCAGCATGACACGCGATATCTTCCAGCCGAGCGGCCGGATCCAGTTCGGTATCTTCTTCCAGGGCGTCAACTCCGGCACCATCTGGAAAGCGGCCGAATCCGGTTCGCAGACCGACTTCGAATCGTTCCGCCACATCGTGCAAACGGCTGAGCGTGGCAAGTTCGCCGCGTTCTTCCTGGGGGAAGGGCTGCGGCTCCGCGAACACCTCGGGCGCCCGCATGCCCTGGATGTCGCCGGACGGCCCGATGCCCAGACCATGCTCGCTGCTTTGGCGTCCGTGACGAAGAACATCGGCCTGGTGGCTACGCAGAACACCACCTACAACGACCCCGCAGACCTTGCACACCGCTTGTCCTCGCTGGACCTCATCTCCGGCGGGCGGGCAGCCTGGAACGTGGTGACGACGGACAACGCCTGGACCGGGGCCAACTTCCGCCGCGGCGGCTACCTTGACCACGCCGATCGCTACAAGCACGCCGAGGCTTTCGTCGAAACCGCCAAGCGGATCTGGGACTCCTGGGAAACGCCCACCGGCCCGGCACGCCGGGTGGTGCACCAAGGGCAGCACTACACCGTGGACGTCACCCCGCGCTTGCCCCGCAGCGCCCAGTACCGGCCCGTGCTGTTCCAGGCCGGCGACTCACCCGAGGGCCGCGACTTCGCTGCCCGGCAAGCGGACGTCATCTTCTCCGCGCACCCCAAGTTCGATGACGCCGTCGAGTTCCGGCGCGACATCGTTTCCCGTTCCGTAGCCGCTGGACGGGGTGCGAACGCGGTGCAGATCATGCCTGCCAGCGAATTCATCCTTGCCGCAACGGACCAGGAAGCCCAGGAGAAAAAGGCCTGGGTCCGGAGCCTGCAGATCGGACCCCAGCAGGCGATTGCCTACCTGGAACAGTTCTGGGGCCGCGAGCTTTCCTCCTACGATCCCGATGGTCCCCTCCCGGAGATCGATCCCGTGGTGGAGGAAACGTCCGAAACCCGTGGCAGCGGATTCCACGGTGCCAAGGCACGGCAACTTGCCGATCAGTGGAGGGCCGAGGCCAAGGACAAGGGCTTGAGCATCCGGCAGTTCGTCACCTCAAAGACGGCACGCATCGATGCCACCTTTACCGGTTCCTACACCGCCGTCGCCGACCACCTCGCCGAATACGCCAGGGTTGGTGCCGTGGACGGCTTCAACATTTCGCCATGGCTCATCCCCACCGGTCTAGACGAGATCGTGAACCACCTTGTGCCCGAGCTCCAGGACCGTGGCGTGTACCCCACGGAGTACCGGGGCGCCACGCTCCGCGAAAACCTGGGCCTGGAAACGCCCGTGCGTTCCTGATGAAGCGTGCATATTCTGCTGGATCATTCCATTGGCGCCGGCGAAAAACCCCGGAAACGCGGGGCGTGTTACGCCTGCTCCTGGCAATGATCCAGCAGAATTCCGCATCGGAGGGCGGGGATGATGCCCGCGCTACGGTGAAGCTCCAGCTGACGGTGTGGGGGCAGTCCCTCTAATGGACCCCTAGAGCAGTTCCCGGAACACGTCCCACCCGTTGCCGACCGGGCCGTACGGACCATAAAGCCCTGTGGTGGCAGCGCCTGTGGAGTACAGGACAAGATCGCCGTTCTGGTTGATGGCAACCAGGTTGTTGTACTTCTGATGAGCGAAGCTGCCCAGGCCCGACACATCCCGGAACGTGTTCCAGCCGCTGCCCATGAACGCGGGAACACCCCAACCGCCCTGGCCGTCGGTGGGGTACAGCTGGAGGCCGCCGCTGTGGTCGCGGCCGAAGATCTCCACTGTGCCATCGCCGTTCATGTCGCCGCTGGTGATGATCTTGTTCATGACCTGCCAGCCCCAGCCCACCTTGCCGGGCGCCAGCCACCCGCCCTCGCCATCTCCCGGGTACAGGAACAGATCGCCCGCGGGATTCCGGGCAAGGACATCGTTGTGGCCGTCGCCGTTGAAGTCCCCGGGACCCACGATCGAGTCGAAAATGTTCCAACCGGCGCCCACCTGGCGGGCAGGAAGCCAGCCGCCGTCGCCGTCACCCGGGTAGAGGAACAGCTGGCCCGCTGAGTTCCTGGCAAGGAGGTCATTGAATCCGTCGCCGTCAAAGTCGCCGGGCGAGAAGACAATGTTGAACATGTTCCAGCCCGCCCCTACCTGCCGGGGTTCGTCCCATGTTCCCCAGTACGCGGGGCAGGGTCCCTCGCAGGCGCCCTTGTAATACGTGTAGGTCCGCGGGTACAGGATCAGCCGGCCGTCGGCGGTCCGGGCCAGGGGTTCGAAGTTGCCCCTGCCTGTCCAGCCCATTGCCCGGTTGGACGCTTTGATCGGCGCGGTTTCCGCACTCAATTGCGTGCCTGTGGGGCAGCCGGGCTCACCGGGAGTCAACGGATGGACACGCAACGAGATCCTGGAGCCCTGGTCTTCGGGCAGGACCTTCAGGGTTTCTCCCTGGCGTTCCTGGGGTAGGGTCTCGCCGTCGCGCAGCCACTCCAGGGTGATGCCGTCGCTGGAACCGTCGGGGTTCCTGCAACCCCAGTAGTCGTAGTTGTACTGGCGGCGCATCTCGGACCCAACGTACGGAACGCCGTCGATGTACGGAGTTGGCTGGTAGTCGGCAAGGGCTGGTCCGGCGCCCACCAGCCCGGATGCCAGGAGACCCGTTGCCATTGCAGTAGTGGTTGCACGTCTTAGCAGACGCGATCGAATCAACAAGCGCGCTCGAAAGTTCCCCATTTTCCCCCCGGAAAGTATCGCGTCATGGCCGCGTGGTGTGTGCTGAGGTTACCGCATTCCGGGGAGGCGTGGTCAGCTGTTGCCCGGGGCCACCATGAACACGTCGACGGGGTCCTCGGATTCCAGGACGAAGCCGTGCCGCTCGTAAAGACGCCGGGCCGGGCTTCCCTGGAGCACGTCCAGGCGGAAGGGGCGTTCGTCCACCGATGCGCCCATCACATGCCGGAGAACGGCCCCGCCAAGTCCCTTGCCCTGATGTGCCGGGGCGATGAAGAAATGTTCTATCCACCGGGCGTCCGCTTCGGGCCTGACCGCGATCACTCCGGCGTCGACGCCGTCGCTATGGATGACGTAGGTTTGCTCCGGCTCGAAGGCGGCAAGGAAGCGCTCGCGGACGCGCACGGGGTCGAAGCGTCCGAGGCGTTCCAGGTCCGGCCGCATCACCACGGCGCGAAGCTCGGCAATCCAGGCGGCATCGGTGGCTACGGCGGGGCGGAGGACAAAGTCAGGCATGGATCAAGCCTATGCGGGACGGCCGAACCATAGGATGAAGGCTGACGAAAGGTGCAGCCACAATGGTCACACGCGAAGAAGTAGAAGCAGCATACGCCCGGACATCGGGCTGGGTGCGGCACACGCCCCTTGCTGAAAGCGGGAACCAGGAGCCGTACCACTTGTGGTTCAAGTGCGAGTACATGCAGCACACGGGCTCGTTCAAGGCCCGCGGTGCCTTCAACCGGCTGCTCACCGCCAGGGAGAACGGTGAATTGGATCCCGGCGTCGGCATCGTGGTGGCTTCCGGTGGAAACGCCGGCCTGGCGAACGCATTTGCCGCAGCGAAGCTCGGCGTTCCCGCCACCGTGTTCGTCCCCGAATCGGCTCCGGCGAACAAGGTCCACAAGCTGTACGCCGTTGGGGCCACAGTAGTCCAAGGCGGTGCCGAGTACGCCGAGGCCTACGCCGCCGCCGTGAAGTTCGCGGAGGAAAAAGGCGCTGTCTATTGCCACGCGTACGACCAGCCGGAGATCGTGGCGGGTGCCGGTGGCGTCGGCCTTGAGCTGCTGGATGAACTGCCCGACGTCGATACCATCCTGGTTGCCGTAGGTGGAGGCGGGTTGATGGGCGGCATTGCCGCAGCCGTTGAGGGGAGGGCCCATGTGGTGGGCGTCGAACCGGAGACGGTTCCCACGCTGCACACCGCGCTGGCCCAGGGCGAGCCGGTAGATGTGGCTGTCTCCGGCATTGCCGCCGATTCCCTGGGTGCCCGGCGGATCGGCGAGATCGGTTTCGGGGTCGCCCGCCGGACCGGGGTAGAGAGCGTCCTGGTCACGGACCAGGACATCGTCGACGCCCGGCGTTCCTTGTGGGAGAAGCACAGGATCGTGGTGGAACACGGCGCTGCCGCGGCGTACGCGGCCCTGCTTTCAGGGGCGTACACACCGAACGACGGCGAGACCGTGGCGGTTGTTCTCTGCGGCGCCAACACGGATCCCGCCCACTTCTAGGCGCACCAAAGCAGGGGACAGCAAACGCTCCATCGAGCGGTCATCGCGACATGTGCTGTCCCCTGCTTGGGTGGGGTACTACTTCTTGGGCAGGCCTGCCGGGTTCAGCTCGGACGCCGGGATGGCCTCGGAGGACAGTCCCCAGCGGTCCAGGATCTTGCCGTAGTTGCCGTCCTTGATGAGGGTATTGAGGGCTGCCTGCGCGGCGACGGCCAAGCCGTTGCCCTTCTGGGTGGTGAAGGCAATTTCGGCCTTCAGGGGCCAGCCTCCCTCAAGGGTGCCCACCTCCTTGGTTTTGCCGTCCTTGGCAGCCTTGTACGCGGCGGAGGCGTTGGGTCCGAACGTCAGGTCCGCACGTCCGGACTGGAGGGCGAGCTGGGAGGCGGAGTCGTCGTCGTAATACTGGAACTCAACCGGCTTCAGCCCGTTCTTCTTGTTCTCCTCGTCCCAGCGCACCAGGATTGCTTCCTGGTTGGTGCCCGAGCCGACGATGATGCGCTTGCCTGCGACGTCCTTGGGTTCCTTCACTGTTGAGATGTCGGAGTCGGCCTTGGCGTAGAAGCCCAGGAGGTCGTTGCGGTAGGTGGCGAAGTCGAACTTTTCCTTACGGGCCTCGGTGACCGTGACGTTGGAGAGGACGGCCTCGTACTTTCCGGATTCGACACCCAGCGGCCAGTCGGCCCATGCAACCGGCAGCACCTCGACCTGCAATCCCAGGGTCTCGCCCACAGCGTAGGCGATATCCACTTCGCTGCCGATCAGCGTCTTGTTGTCAGTGGCGAACGTGCTCAATGGGGGAGTGCCGCCTGTGGTCACCACGGTCAGTTTGCCGTCGGCTTTGATGGCGTCGGGGACCAAGGCTGCCGCAGCGGAATCCACGGCCACTTTGATGCGGTCCTGCTGCGGGGTCAGGTTGAATTGTTTGGTTGCGCTGGATGAAGCGTTCGACGCCGGCGCTGACGCGGCTGCCGTGGCTCCTGGATCCGAGCATGCCGTCAACCCCAGCAGTGCGGTGGCGGCCAGCGCCGCGGTGATGCCGGATGCGGCGGTAAAACGTGCCATGGGTTCTCCTCGAAGGGCTCTGATGCGTAGTCGTGGCTGCAACTATCCGGCAGGCCTGCGAGGGTGGTCAAAGCGCTCCGAAACCCTGGGATACAGGGGTTCACGGCAGTTAATCAGGCGTCGAACAGGGTCACAAAGGCCGGGCCCGAACAGCACGCGACGCAACTCACAGAAATAAGCCGGGTGCCGCCGTCGTTGTCGCTAGAGTGCCCGGAAAGCAGAAGCGGGCGCCGCGAAACGTACCGAAAGGCTTCACCGTGACTGTTCCTCTTTCCATCCTCGACCTGGCAACCATCGGGAAGGGCCAGACGGTGGCGGAGAGCCTTGCGGGCAGTGTCGCCATGGCGCAGAAAGCCGAAGAGCTTGGCTACCGTCGGGTCTGGTACGCCGAGCACCACAACATGTCCGCCATCGCGTCGTCGGCCACGAGCGTGCTGATCGCACACGTCGCCGCGCACACCAACACCATCCGCCTGGGCGCCGGCGGTGTGATGCTGCCCAACCACTCGCCGTTGACCATCGCCGAACAGTTCGGCACCTTGGAGACGCTCCACCCGGGACGCATAGACCTCGGTTTGGGACGTGCCCCCGGCAGCGACCAGAACACCATGCGTGCGCTGCGCCGTGACCACACATCTTCCGACAGGTTCCCTCAGGACGTCCTGGAACTGCAGGGCTACCTCACAGGCCCCACCCGCATCCAGGGTGTCGAAGCGACGCCAGGCAAGGGCACCAACGTGCCGCTGTACATTCTGGGTTCCTCGCTCTTCGGCGCGCAGCTGGCCGCCCAGCTGGGTTTGCCGTACGCCTTCGCTTCACACTTCGCCCCGGCCGCGCTGCAGGACGCCGTGGCTGTTTACCGGCGTGAGTTCAAGCCCTCGGAACAGTTGTCCGAGCCGTACGTGATCGCGGGAGTGAACGTCACGGCGGCGGACACCAATGCCGAGGCGCAGGCCATCAACCTGGCAGTGAAGCGTGCACGGGTCTCCCTGTTCTTCGGTGGCGGACGCGAGTTCACGGATGACGAAGCGGATATGGTCCTCGACTCCCCGCAGGGCCAGCACATCGCCCAGATGATGAAGTTCTCGGCCGTCGGCACCAAGGACGTTGTCCGCGAGTACCTGGATGAGTTCGCCCGGTTCGCAGACGCAGACGAATTGATCGTGGCCCACCAGAGCATCGGCACTGCGGAGCGTTTGCGGTCCGTGGAGCTGCTTGCCGAGGTAGCTGGCCTGGTACCGGCGTAAACACCCGCATAAATCCAAGGAAAAGCTTTACTCGTTTGCAATCTACTAGGTAGTCAAGCGAAACCGTCGGGGCGGAGACTGTAGTTATCGGCTTCGGAAGGATCCGCCATGCCCACGCACTTGAATCAATCAGTCGCCGACTCCGCGCTGCTGATGAAATCGCTCCCGCTTGGCCTCCTCCGGACGGTCCTTCAATCCGACGCGCACAACGGCATCACCCCTGAGTTGTTCGCGGAGCTTAAGGTCCTGGCCAGGGTTCCCGGCCTCCTGGTGGCCTGCAACTACGGCGGGACGCTCTGCTCGGCGGAGGGAGTATCCACCGAGACGCTGCCCTTGGACAGCGCGGCGGTGGCGCTCCGTGCTCTCGCAGCCCTCCCCAACACCCACGCAGCCATCATTTCCGGCAGGTCTTTGCGGGACCTGGCAGCAGTGTCCCGGCTTCCGGCCGAGGTCCATTTGGTGGGTTCCCACGGGGTGGAGTTCGACATGGGCTACGCCTACACGCTTTCCCTCGCCACGGAGCAGTTGCTCCAACAGGTAGCTACGGCGTTGACCGAGGCCGTGGGATTCGAGAAGGGCATCAGCGTTGTCCGAAAGCCCGTAGGCGTTGCTGTCCACACCCGGCCGGCCACGCCCGAGGTTGTGGACCGGGCGGTGTACGCCTCGCAGAAGATCGCGATCGAATTCGGCCTCTACTTCATCATCGACGGAACGGTGCTGGACCTCACGGTGGAGGAGCCGGCGAAGGGCCAAGCCCTGGAGCAGCTCCGCGCCCGGTTGGGCGTCAGCGCGGCACTGTATGCGGGCGATGCCGAGAGCGACGAAAAAGCGCTGGCCACTTTGCGGGGGCCGGACCTCGGTTTGCATGTGGGGCCCGGAAGCACGACGGCGGCACACACCCTTCCGGATCCGGAAGCCTTTGCACACGTGCTGGCCTTGCTGTTCGAGCTGCGGCGGGCATGGCTCTTCGGCGAAGACGCGGTGGGCCTGGAACGACACTCGATGATCGGCAACGGAAGCTCCACGGCCTTGCTTACGCCGGATGCCAAGGTCTGCTGGATGAGCCACCCGCTGCCCGATTCGGGCTCTCTGTTCGCCCATATCCTTGGCGGGGATCCGGCCGGCCACTTTAGTATCGAACCGGTGAAACCGTCGCAGGTGCTGGCCCAGCGCTACGTGGACAACACCATGATCGTGGAAACCCGTTGGGCAGACGTTACCGTGACGGACTACCTGGAACCCGCCCCGGAGGGGATCACCAGCCTGGTCCGGGTGTTGTCCGGAACGGGGTCGGCCCGCGTGGTCTTCGCTCCGCGGCCCGACTACGCCAACGCACCGTTCAGCATGGAAATCCGCGGCGACGAGGTCCATATCCTGGGCACCTCGGATCCGATCATCCTGTCCGCTCCCGGGGTTGCGTTCTCCATCACCAGCGACGGCCGCTACGCCACTGCCACAGCTGAAGTCGCCCTCAGCGACGGGCCTGTGGTCCTCAATATGCGCTGTGGGGATACCGAGCCGCCGCCCCCGGACCCTGCCGGCGAGCCCCACCGTCGTGCCGCCGTCGGGCAGGTTGCGCGTGAGTGGGTCAAAGCACTGCAGCTGCCCACCATCAAAACGTCACTGGTGCGGCGCTCCGCGCTGGTCCTCAAGTCGCTGGTCCACGAGCCCACCGGTGCCGTGCTGGCTGCGCCCACCACGTCCCTGCCGGAAGGAATCGGCGGAACCCGGAACTGGGATTACCGGTACTGCTGGCTGCGCGACGGGTCCATGACCGTGAACTCGCTGGTGTCCTTGGGGTCCACGGATGAAGCGGACGGGTTCCTGCGGTGGTTGGGCCGTATCCTGGACAACGCCCCCGGCCCGGAATGGCTGCACCCCCTTTACTCGGTGACGGGCTCACCGTTGTCTACGGAGGCCATCGTGGAGAGCCTGCCGGGGTACGCGGGGTCCAGGCCTGTACGGATCGGGAACGCAGCGGACCACCAGGTGCAACTGGACGTGTTCGGCCCCATCGCCGAGCTGATCCATGATCTGTCGGAGCGGCGCGGATTCCTGCCGGACGAGCACTGGTTCCTGATGGAGCAAATGGCGCATGCGGTGCTGGCCCGCTGGCATGAGCCCGACCACGGGATCTGGGAAGCGCGCCGCCCGCCTCGCCACCACGTCTATACCAAGGTCATGTGCTGGGTCACGCTGGACCGGGCGCTGCGTGCTGCTGCCCTGCACGGCCGGACGCCGCACGCGGACTGGGCACCCACGGCGGCGACGATCCGTGAGGAAGTCCTTCGCGAGGGCTGGGATTCGTCGGCGCGGTCCTACACCGTGGCCTACGACAGCCCGGACCTCGACGCCGCAGTTCTCCACGTCGGACTGTCCGGCCTCCTGGACGTCCAGGACCAGCGGTTCCTGGATACCGTGACTGCGGTGGAGCGGGAGCTGCGCGTCGGCCCTACCGTCTTCCGGTACAGGTACGACGACGGCCTGCCGGGCCTGGAGGGCGGCTTCCACATTTGCACCACCTGGCTGATTGAGGCGTACCTCGCGGTGGGGCGACTGGACGATGCGCTGGAACTGTTCAACCAGTTGGTGGCCCTGTTCGGTCCCACCGGGCTGCTGCCCGAGGAGTACGATCCGGGCACGGAAACGCACCTCGGCAACCATCCCCAGGCCTACTCACACCTCGGCTTCATCCGCTGCGCGCAGCTCCTGGACCACTACCTGGCCAGCGCCGACGTGGAGTAACGCTGGTTGGGTCAGGTAAGCAGCAGTGCGACGGCGATCATCGCCGGCACTGCCACGATCGTGGTGATGAGCACGGTGTCCTTGGCGACGGTAATTCCCGCCTGGTAACGGTTGGCGGCCACGAACACGTTCTGGGCTGTGGGCAGCGCCGCGGTCACCACCACCGCGAACAGCGCATGGCCGTCCATCCCGAGGGCGAAGCGGGCGAAAAGATAAGCCACCAACGGGTGCACGACCAGTTTGAAGCCGCTGGCCAACAGGGTGTCGAGCCGGCGTCCTGCGGCCTTCTGCAGGGGCCTGGAACCGTTCAGGCTCATCCCGAACGCCATCAGCATCGCAGGAATCGCGGCCCCGCCAATGAGGTGGATCGGCTCGAGAATAAGCGTTGGCACCTGGAAACCGGTGCCCGCCACCAGAAGGCCCAACGCTGAGCCCACGATCATGGGGTTCCGCACGATCATCAGGACGAAGCGCAGGGGAGTGGTCCGATGTGAACTGGTACTGGCATCGAGGGCCATCAGGTACATGGGGGTGAAAAACGCCAACTGGAAGATCAACAGCGGTGCCACATAGCTCGCATCGCCCAGGACGAACACGGCGATGGGGATCCCCAGGTTGGCTGAATTGGCCAGCGACGCACTCATGGAAGACATGAGCGCTTCGGGCATGCTGCGCTTCAACCAGAGCTTCACGATCAGGAAGAACAGCAGGCCGGTGATGACGGCGCCGACGGCCGTGACCAGCAACGGAGCGGCGAAAACATCATGCAGTTTCGCCTTGCTCAAGGTCTCGAAGAGGAGCGCGGGGCTAGCCACGAAGAACGTCAGGGAACTTAACACGGAGCGGGCGTTGTCACCGAGGATGCCGCGACGGCCAACGAACATGCCCACCAGGATGATGGCCCAGACAACGAAAAACCCGGACAGGACGCCGATCATGACGGCGTGCCGGCGGGGATTTGTTGGATCACGAACTACAGCCTAGCCAGAACAGCCGCGTGAGTAAGCGTTTTCAGGCGACCGTCCCGATATTTGGACCCTGAACGCGCCCGACGCCGGCACCCTGGTGAGTGCCGGCGTCGGGCGTTGCTGTGGGAACCTAACTGAGGTGCGCTGCGTTGCTGAGCGCGTGCGGCGGGCGCATGAGCCCGGGGGTGTGGCCCTCGGCGGGGTCGTTGCCAAGCTGCAGGATCTTGTTGTCCTTGCCGACATGAACCACCCTGGGTTCGTAGGCCCGGGCCTCTTCCGTAGTCATTTCCGCATAGGTGATGAGGATGACGGTATCGCCGACGTGGACCATGTGCGCGGCCGCGCCGTTGATGCCGATCACGCCGGACCCGCGCTCGCCGGCGATGGTGTAAGTCTCCAGCCGGGCGCCGTTGGTGACGTCAACAATGGACACGAGTTCGCCGGGAAGGATGTCGGCCGCATCCAGCAGGTCCAGGTCGACAGTGACCGAACCGACGTAGTGGAGGTCGGCATGGGTCACCGTTGCACGGTGGATCTTGGACTTGAACATTGTGCGGATCATAGTGGGACCAGTTTAGCGCGGGACCCTCACCCGGCGCTGTGACGTACCAGACTCGGAGCCTGCCGTAGAGCGGGAGATTCACAACCACGAGACCGGGGCCTGTTGCTTCCTGACCTTGTTCAAATGCAGGATGGCCGCGGATCAACCTCACTTGGTTGATCCGCGGCCGCATCCGGTTCAAAGAGGGTCAGGACCGGCTGGACTGCAAGGCGCCGGCCGGCTCGTATCGCAGCAGTTCCGTCCCTGCGGCCACGAGTACGCGCAGCTCAGCCAAGCCACCCTTGACCAAGCCTGCGGCCCTCGCCTGCACCAGCACATTGCCCAGCGCTGTTGCTTCGACCGGCCCCGCGACCACCTGTTTGCCCGTTGCGTCAGCAGTGAGCCGGCACAGGAGCCGGTTCTGCGAGCCGCCGCCCACAATATGCACCACGCTGGTGCTTCGCCCCGTGAGCCGCTCTGCGTCGGCCAGCGTGCGGGCGTAACCGGCAGCGAGGCTGTCCATGATGCAACGCACGACGGCGGCAGGCCGGTCCGGGAGTACCGCACCGGTGTTGCGCACGGCTGCGCGGATCCGGTCCGGCATGTTGTCCGGTGCTGTGAAGCGGGGGTCGTCGGCGTTGATCCGGGGTCCACCGGCAGGCAGTGCCGCCGCGGAATCCAGCAAGGCGGTGAGCGCTTGCGTGTGGCCCTCGGCTGCCCACGCCCTTTGGCATTCGCTGAGCAGCCACAGGCCACCGACGTTGCGGAGGTACCGGATGGTGCCGTCCACGCCGCGTTCGTTGGTGAAGTTGGCTTTCCGGCTGGTTTCGTTGAGGACCGGCCGGGGAAGCTCGACGCCTACCAAGGACCACGTGCCCGAGGAGATGTAGGCGAAATCCTGGTCCGCAGCGGGAACTGCGGCGACGGCGGATGCGGTGTCGTGCGAACCGACGGCCACCACTTTCGTGTCCGCCGGAAGGCCCGTCCGGTCAAGGATCTCCGGCAGGAGCGTTCCCACCGTTTCGCCGGGTTGGATCAGCGGAGGGAAGACGTTACGGGGCAGGCGGAGGGCGTCCAGGAATTCCGTGGCCCACTCTCCGGCGACGGCGTCGAAGAGCCCGGTGGTGGAGGCATTGGTGGCTTCCGTCCGGCGCTCACCCGTCAGCAGGAAAGCAATCAGATCGGGGATCAGGAGAGCTTGCAGCCCTTCAAGGTTCGGCTCCGCGGCCAGTTGATACAGGGTGTTGAACTGCAAGTACTGCAATCCCGTGGCGGCATAGAGGTTTTCCGGGGAAACGGCCGCATGGACGCGCTCCACGGCGGCCCGGCTGCGTTCGTCGCGGTAGCTGTAGGGCTGCGCGGTCAGTTCGCCGGCGTCGTTCACCAAGCCGTAGTCAACGGCCCAGGTGTCGATGCCGATGCTCACGATGCGCTCGCTGTTACCCCGGGCAGTCGCGGCGGCGGCCGTCAGGCCTTTGAGCACCTCAGCGAAGAGGGCGTCGAAATCCCAGCGGAGGCCGCCGTCGAGCTCTATGACTCCGTTGGGGAAGCGGTGGATCGTCTCAAGGGAGACTCCTGTGGCGGGGGAGACGCGGCCCAGCATGACGCGGCCGGAAGAAGCGCCGATGTCGATGGCTGCGAAAACCTGGTCTGTCTGCGGTGAGGACACCGCCCCGGCGTGTGCCGGGGCGGTGTCCGTGGTGGTTCCGGTGGTCACTGGTGCTCCTAGCGGAGGAAGGCTGCTGCCACGCCGGCGTCCACGGGAATGTGCAGGCCGGTGGTGTGGGAGAGCTCGTTGCTGGTGAGCACGGACGCGGCGTTGGCGACGTGTTCGGGCAGGACTTCGCGCTTGAGGAGCGTGCGTTGGGCGTAGTACTTGCCCAGTTCCTGCTCGTCCACGCCGTACACGGCTGCTCGCTTTGCGCCCCAGCCGCCGGCGAAGATGCCGGAGCCGCGGACCACGCCGTCAGGGTTGATGCCGTTGACGCGGATACCGTGATCGCCCAGTTCGGCGGCGAGCAGGCGGACCTGGTGGGCTTGGTCTGCCTTGGTGGCGGAGTACGCGATGTTGTTCGGACCGGCGAACACGGAGTTCTTGGAGGAGATGTAGATGATGTCCCCGCCCATGCCTTGGTCGATCATGACCTTCGCCGCGGCCTTGGACACCAGGAACGAGCCCTTGGCCATGACGTTGTGCTGGAGGTCCCAGTCCTTCTCGGTGGTTTCCAGCAGCGGCTTGGAAATGGAAAGGCCGGCGTTGTTGACCACCAGGTCCAGGCCGCCGAACGCGAGCACGGCCTCCTGAATCGCGGCGGCGATCTGGGCTTCGTCGGTCACGTCGGCCTGGACGCCGATGGCGACGTCCGGACCGCCCAGTTCCTCGGCGACCTTTTGCGCGTTCTCAAGGTTCAGGTCGGCAATCACCACGCACGCGCCGTCGGACGCCAGACGGGTGGCGATCGCCTTGCCGATACCCGACGCCGCACCGGTCACCAGCGCGATGCGGGTGGCGTGGGACTTGGGCTTGGGCATCCTGGCGAGCTTGGCTTCCTCCAGGGCCCAGTACTCGATGCGGAATTTCTCGGATTCCTCGATCGGGGCGTAGGTGGAGATGGCCTCGGCGCCGCGCATCACGTTGATGGCGTTGAGGTAGAACTCGCCGGCGACGCGTGCGGTCTGCTTGTCCTTGCCGAAGGAGAACATACCCACGCCCGGGACCAACACGATCGCCGGGTCCGCGCCACGGAGCGCCGGTGAATCAGCGTCAGCGTGCCGGTCGTAGTAAGCCTGGTAGTCCTCGCGGTAGGCGGCGTGCAGTTCCTTGAGCCGGTTGGTTGACTCTTCGATCGAGGCATCGGCCGGCAGGTCCAGCACCAGCGGCTTGACCTTGGTGCGGAGGAAGTGGTCCGGGCAGGAGGTGCCAAGCGCGCCCAGGCGCGGGTGCTCTTCCGCGGCAAGGAATTCAAGCACGACGGCGTCATCGCTGAAGTGCCCCAGCTGCGGTTTGTCAGTGGAGGCCAGGCCGCGGATCACCGGAGCGAGGGCCGCAGCCTTGGCCCTGCGCTCAGCTTCGGGGAGGGCGCCGTAGCCGGGGAGCGGGGCACCGAAGGGCTCGGCCTTGCCGTTGTCCTTGATGTAGTTCTCTGCCTGGTCGATGATCCACAACGAGTTGGCCTCGGCCTCTTCGCTGGTGGCACCCCAGGCGGTGATGCCGTGGCCGCCCAGGATGGTGCCGATGGCCTGCGGGTTGGCTTCCTTGATCGCGGCGATGTCCAGGCCCAGCTGAAAACCGGGACGACGCCACGGCACCCACACCACCTTGTCGCCAAAGACCTTGGAAGTCAGGGCTTCGCCGTCAACGGCGGTTGCGATCGCGATGCCCGAGTCCGGGTGAAGGTGGTCAACGTGGGCGGCGTCCACCAGGCCGTGCATGGCGGTATCGATCGACGGCGCGGCGCCGCCCTTGCCGTGGAGGCAGTAATCGAAGGCGGCCACCATTTCGTCTTCGCGCTCGACGCCGGGGTAAACGGACTTCAGTGCCTGCAGCCGGTCCAGCCGGAGTACTGCGAGGTTCTCCACTTTCAGGGTGCCGAGGTCGCCGCCGGAGCCCTTGACCCAAAGAAGCTCTACGTCCTGACCCGTGACGGGGTCCTTCTCGGTGCCCTTGGCGGAGGTGTTGCCGCCGGCGAAGTTGGTGTTCCGTTTGTCCGCACCGAGGCGGTTGGAACGGGAGATCAGTTCTTCAACAGTGGTGTTGGTAGTCATGCTTAGGCGCCCCATCCGGCTTGCTGGCCGCCTGCGCGGTCCTCGTTGATTTTCTTCTGGTATCCGCTGGCCTTGTAAGCGGCCATCGGGTCGGCGGGCAGGCCGCGGGATTCGCGCCACTCGGCCAGGACCGGGCGGACATCGGTGTAGAAGGCATCGTTGAAGATGCCGTTTGCCGCCAGGACGTCCCCGGCACGCTGGGCTTCGCTGAGTGCGGCGGTGTCCACCAGCAGCGCGCGGGCCGTCATTTCCTGGACGTTCAGCACCGAGCGGATCTGGCCCGGGATCTTCTCCTCCAGGTTGTGGCACTGGTCCAGCATCAGGGCGACGCCGGATTCTTTTCCGAAACCGCCGCCACGAATGACCTCGTGCATGATGCGGAACAGCTGGAACGGATCCGCCGCGCCCACAATCAGGTCGTCATCGGCGTAGAAGCGGGAGTTGAAGTCGAAGGAACCCAGCTTGCCCAGGCGAAGGAGCTGCATCACGATGAACTCGATGTTGGTGCCTGGGGCGTGGTGGCCGGTGTCCAGGCAGACGAACGCCTTCTCACCAAGGGCCAGGGTCTGGGCGTAGGAGGTACCCCAGTCCGGAACATCGGTGTGATAGAAAGCCGGCTCGAAGAACTTGTACTCAAGGACCAGGCGCTGCTCATCGCCCAGGCCCGCGTAGATTTCCTGGAGGGACTCCGCCAGGCGGTCCTGGCGGCCGCGGATATCGTCCTGGCCCGGGTAGTTGGTGCCATCGGCAAGCCAGATCTTCAGATCGCGCGAACCCGTGGCGTGCATGATCTCGATGCACTCCAGGTGGTGGTCAATCGCGCGGCGGCGGACGGACCCGTTGGACGAGGTCAGCGAGCCGAACTTGTATTCGTCATCCTGGAACGTGTTGGAGTTGATGGTGCCCAGTCCCACCCCGAGGCCCTCGGCGTACCCGCGCAGGGCAGCGTAGTCGTCAACCTTGTCCCACGGAATGTGCAGCGCCACGGTGGGAGCCAGGCCGGTGAGCTCGTGGACCTTCGCGGCGTCGGCGATCTTTTCCTGCACGGTGCGCGGCGTGCCCGGGGTGCCGAAGACCTTGAACCGGGTCCCCGAATTGCCGTAGGCCCAGGACGGCACTTCAATGGCCAGTTCTCCCAGGCGGCCCAGGGCCGATTCTGTGGTGTTCATGATTGTTCCTTCTGGTGTCCGATGGTGGTGTCTGTATGTACTGGCGTGGCCTCGTTTGTGACGTTGCCGGCGTCGGCCAGTTGGTCTTCAAGGTTGAAAACTTCTTCGATGACTTCGAAACCCTGGTCCGGAGGGAGGTTGCTGTTCGCGAACAGGGTGGCCATTTCCGCTTGCCAGCGGTTATTGACGTCCGTGAGGGCCATACGGGCCTGTGCTGCCGCGTAGTCTTCGCATTCCAGGTAACCGATCAATTGACCGTCGGGTGCCAGGAACAGCGAGTAGTTGTTCCACCCTGCGTCCTTCAAGGCCGTCAACATCTCAGGCCAGACGGCGGCGTGGCGGCGCTTGTATTCGTCCATCAGTTCCGCTTGGACGGAAGAGCGGAAACATACCCTCATGCGGTTCTCCGGGTTACTCGTCTTTGAATCGTTTCATTTGTTACGATTCAAATTACCCTCGGCAAGCAGAGGGTGTCAAGGCGTTTCCAGCGTCCTTGATTTTCGACCAGCGAGAACGGAAAGCATGTCCCAAACAGCGAGCATCAAGGACGTCGCCAACCACGCACACGTTGCCGTGGGAACTGTCTCCAATGTGCTGAATTATCCGGACAGGGTTTCCCAAAAGACCAAAGAACGCGTCCTCAAATCCATCGCCGAACTTGGCTTCGTGCGCAATGACGCCGCCCGCCAACTCCGCGCCGGTCAAAGCCGGACCATCGGGCTTATCGTCCTCGACGTCGGAAACCCCTTCTTCTCTTCCGTGGCCCGTGCTGCCGAAGATGCCGCAACCGCCCTGGGCAGCGTGGTGCTGGTGGGCGACAGCGGCCAGGACGCTACCCGCGAAGCGCATTACATGGATCTCTTCCAGGAGCAGCGTGTCCAGGGCCTGCTCCTGTCACCCGTCGGGGACGTCGAAGCGCGGATCGATACCCTCAGGGAGCGCGGAGTCCCCACGGTCCTGGTGGATCAGCTCGCCGACACGGAACGCTGCAGCTCAGTCTCCGTGGACGACCAGGAAGGCGGTTATCTCGCGGCCCGGCACTTGCTGGACCTGGGTCGCCGTCGTCTGGCCTTCGTTGGAAGCCCCTCCATCCGCCAGGTATCCAGCAGGCTTGAGGGCGCGCAGCGTGCTGTGGCGGAAGTCCCGGAGGCGACCATGGAGGTACTCGACTCCGCGGGACAGACTGTCCTGGCCGGCCGGCAAGTGGGAAACGCGTTGGTGGAGCGCGATCCCGCTGACAGGCCCGAGGCCGTCTTCTGCTCCAACGATCTCCTGGCACTCGGCGTCATGCAGTCGTTGACCATGCTCCGCACCGTCCGCATCCCGGATGACATTGCCCTGATCGGGTACGACGACATCGATTTCGCCATTTCCGCCGTCGTTCCTTTGTCCTCCATCCGACAGCCCACCGAAGCCCTGGGGCGGACGGCGATCGAGCTCCTCGCCGAAGAGCAGGAAAACGGTGGAACCAAGCATCGCGCCGTCGTGTTCACCCCTGAGCTCGTAGTGCGCCAGAGTACGGCCGGCTCGCCCAACTAGGGTTCAGCTGGCAGGATTACGACGCGCGGAGCCCGGCAAGGTAGCCCATCGACGCCACCGCGTCGGGCTGCTTCGTCTGACGGACGATGCCGCTATGGGACGCGGCCAGCTTGTCCGCAGCACGGCCCAGGCACTGCAGGAAACTCGTGATGGAAACGCCGGCCTGCGACTTCTGCCTGAGTGCTGAGATGTGGCGCCGGGCCGTGCAGCCGGAGATGCCCGTTGCCACGATCCGGTCCGTGGGTACATGGTCCATGGCCGGGACCAGCGCTATGCCCAGCCCGGAGCGGACCATGCCGCGGAGGGCGTCGTAGTTGTTGCTGCGCACCGGAATGCGGGGTGTGAATCCGCCGCTTGCGCACAGGTGCCTGAGGCAGGCATCGCCGGATGAGTCCTCTTTTGTCGAGACCCAAAGTTCCTGCGCAAGGTCCTGCAGGGTGATGTTCTCCGCGCCGGCCAGGCGATGGGATTCAGGGAGCAGAAGCAGCAGTTCCTCCGCAAGGAGTGGTGTTGCCGCCACGTTCGACGGCCATTGTTGGGGGACGAGGTCGTAATGGAACACCACGGCGACATCGAGCGTGGAGTCCCGGACCATGCCCGCGAGCTCGGAGGGACCGCCCTCTTCCAGGTCCACGCTGGAGTTGGGATGCCTGCGCAGGTACGAGGCCAGGCCGTCGGGGAGGAGCCGTTGGCTTGCTGTGCTGAAGCTGCCCAGGCGCATGAGGCCGTAGTCGCCCTTGCTGAAACCCTTCATGTCGTCTTCCAGGTTGCCCAGGGCGTTGATGATGTCATGTGCCCGGGCTGCCAGGAACTTTGCTGCCTCGGTGGGGCGGATGCTTTGGGCGTCACGCTCCACCAAGGGTGCCTGCACTGCGCGTTCCAAGGCCGCCACTTGCTGCGAAACGGCTGATCCGGTGTAGCCGATCTCGCGCGCGGCGTCAGCGAAGGAGCCTGTTCTGAGCACCACGGTGAGGGTGCGCAAATGGACGGGATTCAGCATGGCCGTGCTACTTCCCTGCAGGCGGCGTGAGCAGCCGCTCCACGTCCATGGCGCCGCCGGCCGCTTCGAAGTCCAGGCGGACCTGCTCCCGGAGCCGCGCGTCGGCCAGATAGTCGGCCGCAGTCAGTGCCAGCCCCACCGCGCCGTCCACGACGGCCGCATCACCGGCGGGGCTGATGGAATGCTGGCCGAACTCCACCGTGTGCATGACCGCAGTTTCGCGGGAAATGCTCACCGTGGGATGGATCGAGGGGATCCGCAGGCTCAGGTTTCCCAGATCGGTGGACCAGCCGCCGCCCACCAGTTCGGTCTCAAGGGTGATGGCCCGGCCGCGCGCAGCCATGTGCCCGTGGTAGCGCGCGGCCAAGGCGTCATTGCTGCGGACGGGGAGGTAGGCCGGGAACGGGTCCCAGGTGGTCTCCAGCCGCGTGCCGGTCATCTGTGCTGCGCCCTCCAGGATGTCCTGCACTTTCTGCGAAATGTCCACAAGCCCGGCCGGGTCCAGGGAGCGGATTTCGACGACGGCGCCCGCCAAGTGGGGGACGACGTTCACCGCTGATCCGCCCTCCGTGATGATGCAGTGGAGGCGGTCCGTGGCGGGGATGTGTTGCCTGAGTGCTGCGATGCCTTGGTAGGCGGCCACGACGGCATCGAGGGCATTGCGGCCCATGTGCGGGGCCGACGAAGCGTGGGCCGCAACGCCATGGAAGGTGACCTCCACGTCGCGGACCGCCAGGGAGGCAAACGAGGCGACCTCGTACTCGCCGGTGAACGGGTGCAGCATCACCACCGCGTCGATGTCGTCGAAGGCGCCCGCCCGGGCCATGAGTTCCTTGCCGTTTCCGTTTTCTTCGGCAGGCGTGCCGAGGAGCACCACTGAGCCGCCGAGCTTTTCCACCTGGGCGGCAACTCCGAGGAACGCTCCGACAGCGGCAGCGCAGATGACGTTGTGTCCGCAGCCATGGCCAACGCCGGGAAGGGCATCGTATTCGGCCAGGACAGCCACTTTCGGGGATCCGGATCCCGCCTCGGCCCGAAGTGAGGTGCGGAGGCCGTATCGGCCCACCTGCACGGGATAGCCCCGATACCTGAGGAATTCGGCGGCGAAAGCGACCGAGAGGCGCTCTTCGAAGCCCACCTCTGCGATGCCGTGGATTCCGTGGCTGAGCTCGCGAAGGTCCGTGCCAAGGTCCTCGATGGTGTTGGTGATGCTTCGTGCAACGGATTCGGGGGCGCCGAGTATGCCGGTAAGCGTGAGTTTGGACGGGTACGTCTCCATGATGTCCACGTGGCGTCCTTTCAGGGGATGGGGGCCTGCTGCGGACGTCGTCGTCCACTCGGCGGCTCGTGGTTTAACTTAAGATACATCCATATCTGCCTTAAGAATAGCTAATCGTGCAAGAATGTTTCATGACCGAAAAACCTCTTCCGGACGTGCCCCGGCTGCGCCTTCTCAACGAGGTGGCCCGGCAAGGGTCCCTGGCCGGTGCGGCACGTGTCCTGGGCATTACGTCTTCGGCCGTTTCGCAGCAGATCAGCATTCTCGAACGGGAAACCGGGGTCCAGCTCCTCGACCGTTCATCGCGGGGCGTCGGGCTGACCGGTGCCGGTGAAATCCTGGTGGAGCACGCCCGGGCCGTGGTTCGCCTTCTGGAAGCAACCCGCGCCGAAATGGACCAGCTCAGCGGCGATCTTTCGGGCAGGGTCCGCATCGGTTCCATTCCCTCCCTCGCCCGGACAGTGCTCCTGCCGGTCGCCGAGAAACTCGAGGTGACCGTTCCCGACGTCGAACTGACCGTCAACGTGGTTGAACCGGTCGACAGCATCGAGCAGTTGCTGAACGGTGCCCTGGACATCGCGATTGTCGACCTCTACGACAACGTGCCCATGGCATTCCCGGACTATCTGGTCACCAGGGAAGTGCTCAGCGAGCCGCTGGTGCTGGTCACGCCGCCGGACTACGAGGTCCCGCCCAGGCTCAAGTTGTCGGACCTCAGGAATGAGGCCTGGGTGCTGACCCCGGACGCGGGAGCATGCGGCCAGGCAGTCCGCTACGCCTGCCGGAATGAGGGTTTCGAGCCCAACATCCGCTGGGTAGTGGACGATCTGCTGCTGCTGGTGGAGTCCATTTCCCGGGGCCGGGGCATCTCCCTGCTCCCTCCGCTCTCCGTGGACAGCACTGTGGCGCCCGTGGGAATCCATGCGTTCGACAAGCCGCACATCCAAAGGCGCGTCCTGACAGTGGCGCGCAGCAGTGATGCCAGGCGGCCCATCGTCAAGGCTGTCCTGGACGAAATCCACAGCCTCCTGGGTGCCGCAGCCGCCTGAGCCGCGTACCGCCGTCGGGCCTCCAGTCGTGGGCATTACGCAGCACGCTGCCGTCCTGGCAGGAAGGTGGCGAGGCCCGACTGTTACGCTTCTCTCATTGACGTACATCATGTACATGGTCCAATGTTGAGTGTATGAGCACCCCAACGCACGAGCGTCGGACCTTCGGCTATGCCGGCGCCCGCATGTCCTTTAAGACGATCCTTGATACGAGCGATCGTGGCGGCTTGTCCATCATTGAGCGGGGTGGAAGCTCGGCATCCGTAGTGAACACAGGCCTGTTCCGGGAATTCCTTATGGAGACTCTTCCGGCACAAGTGAAGGTAGTGAACGAGGATGGGGCATGGGCGATGTTCTTGCCCGGCCTACCACTGGCGGCCGAAGGTGTCACGCTGGAAGAGGCCAGCCTCGATCTGATTGATGCCCTCCGCGAATACGCCGAAGACTGGGAGGACCACCTGCGCACGGCGCCCAACCACCGCGGCAACTGGGCTTTGGTTCAGCTTATCGACTCCTCTACGGATGAGGAACTGGYCGATTGGCTGAGCGGTCGTAGTAAGAAGTGAGTCAAAAATACCCGCCAGGCACCCGCGACGACCATGAAACTTTCTGCAGGAATGAGGAATGGCAGCCCGTCCACAACGCCAAAGGCCAGAAAGTCCGTCATCACGCCACCTATGAACTCGCCCTCTACGATGGACGGATTCTTCGGACACGCATCTCGCGTCCCGTGGACCGTTCCACTTATGGTCCTTCCCTCTGGGGAGAAATTCTGAAGAACCAGCTCGAAGTTGCACCGGGCGAATTCTGGGGATGCGTGAAGGACGGCATTCTTCCAGACCGGGGTGTGCCCGAAGCGCCAACGAGTTCGTTGCCGCTGGAACTTGTCATTCAACTCACCAAGACCGCCAAGATCCCTGAGGCCACAGTTGCTGCCATGAGCAAGGAAGAAGCCATCAAGGCCATGAACGACTTTTGGACATCCATGGTCTCGCCACCAAAGTAGCTGTTGGCAGGGCCGTCCTGGACGAAATCCACGGCCTCCTGGGTGCCGCTGCCGCCTAAGCCGCGGCCGCCGTCGGGCCCTTAACGCCGCCGCAAGAATCTCTTGCGGCAGCGCCAGCAAACCTCGCACTGTTGCCGGGTTAAAAGCCCTTTTTTCGTTCCATGCTTGAAGTGATCAGTGACGATCACCACAAAGGAGAACGAAAAAATGACCACCCTCGAACGACGCTTCGCAGAGGTTCCCGGACACTGGCAGGTGCCGGGCCACTTCAAGATCAACCACAGCCACGGCATCCGCGTGGGCGACATGATTTACGTGGGCGGCCAGGAAGACCTCGACGCGGACGGAAACGTCAACAACCCCGGCGACATCGTTGCCCAGTGCAAGAACGTCATGGAGTCCCTGAAGCGGGTCATCGAAAGCCTCGGCGGCACCATGGGCGACGTCGTCCAGTTCAATACCTTCTACGCCGGCGAGCTCAGCTACGAAGAATGGCAGCGGACCTACGACATCCGTTTCAGCTACTTCCCGGCCCCCGGCCCCACGGCAACGGGCATCCTCATCGGCGAGGAACTGAACCTGCCCGGCATCCGCGTGGAGGTCAACGCCGTCGCCATCGTCGGCAGTGCCGCCACCCGCGTGGAAGCGTTCGACGACGGCACCCAGGCAACGCTCGACGTTCCGGTTGCGGGGGAGTCACCCAATGCCTGACATCAAGCCCCAACTTGGCGTCATCCTGTGCGACCTCGATTCCTACCCCGTGGACTACATCGAATGCCTCACCCCGGATGCGCCAGGCATCAGCAACAACCCCGTGGGTTTCTTCGAGAATCCCACCAGCTGGCAGGGCCTCCCCGTGGCCTACGCCGTGGCGCGCGGAGCCCGGGTTGAGCCCTTGGTTGCCGGAGAGCCGGAAGCCATCGACGCTTTTTGGGCCGCCAGCGAAAAGCTGGCCCACTGTCCGCTGGTCATCACCGACTGCGGCTTCTTCTTCTACGCCCGCAAGGACACGCGCCGGACGGCCAACGTGATCACCAGCGGCCTGGACCTGCTGCCCATCGCCTCGGTGCTCAGCAGCAAAGACATCGGTGTGCTGACTGTCTCGGAAACTCTGGCCGCCAAGTTGCTGGCCGACCACGCGTTGTCCCCACAGATTGTCATTGCCGGCATGGAAAGCGAACCGGGCTGGGCAACCATGCTGACCAACGACCACGCACTGGGCAATGGCTGGGACCAGGAGATGCTCAAGGAAGGCGTTGCGTCCGTAGTGAAGCGGGAGTTCGGGCCGGGAGGGCGCTTGGAGAACATCGGCGTGCTGGTCCTTGAATGCACCCTGCTGCCCGAATTCCGCCAGGAAATCCGCAAATACACCAGTGTGCCCATCCTCGATATTGCCTCCTTCGCGCTGAACGCCCTTGGCAAGGGTTTCGACGTCGGCGAGGCTCCGGCGCCTGTCGGCCCGGCTTTGAGCCGATGACACAAGTCAGGAACGAGTCAGTCATGCAAGAAGCCACCCGGCAGGACCCGATCGCCATATCGCTTGAGTCCGTCACCAAGCGGTATGGGGACCATACGGTGATCAACGACGTGTCACTGTCCGTGCGGGAGGGCGAGGTGATCGCCATCATCGGACCCAGCGGAGCCGGCAAGAGCACGCTGCTGCGATGCATCAACCTGCTGGAGGTTCCGGACAGCGGCAGGATCACGGTGGAAGGAAACCACGTGGACGCCGGACACCAGATCAGCCACAAGGACCTGGTCCGCCTGCGCCGCAATGTGGGCATGGTGTTCCAGTCGTTCAACCTGTTCCCGCACATGACCGTGCTGCGGAACATCTCGCTTCCACAGGAACGCGTCCTCGGCCGCAACACCAAGGACGCCGACGCGCGCTCGCTGGCACTGCTTGAGCGGGTGGGGCTCGCGGACAAAGCCCGGCAGTATCCCAGCCGGTGCTCGGGCGGACAGCAGCAGCGGATCGCCATTGCACGGGCATTGGCCCTGGACCCCCGGGTGATGCTCTTCGACGAGCCCACGTCGGCACTGGACCCCGAGGTGGGGCTCGAAGTCCTTGCCGTCATGCGTGAGCTTGCTGCCGAAGGGATGACCATGGTGGTGGTCACCCACGAGATGCAGTTCGCCAAGGATGTCTCCGACAGGGTGGTGGTCATGGCCGAAGGCGCCATCCTCGAGGAAGGCGATCCCGCCGTCGTCTTCACGGCCCCCACCATGGACCGAACGCGGAAGTTCCTCCGCGCCGTCCTGGAGCGCTGAGGTGGAGGCCTTGGCCGTGGTTTCGCAGGGCGTCACCATGACCCTCCTGCTGACCCTCTCATCATTCCTGCTGGGAGCCATCGGAGGAATTCCCTTGGCGCTCGCCCGCCGGTCCCGGATACCAGCGGTCCGGTTCATTTCCCGCGCCGTCATCGAGTTGCTGAGGGGCATCCCTCCGCTGGCGTGGTTGTTCATCATCTACTTCGGCATCGGAACCGGCGTGATCGAACTGAGCTCCTTCGCCGCTGCCGTCATCGGTTTCGGGCTGGTGGCTTCGGCCTACATGGCGGAGATCTACCGCGGCGGCCTGACCGCCATCCATGAAGGCCAGTGKGAAGCCAGTGACGCATTGGGACTCTCCCGGGGCGCGACATTGGCCACCGTTATCGGGCCGCAGGTCCTTCGCGTTTCGATCCCGGCGGCTGCCACCTTCGCCATTGGTTTGTTGAAGGACTCCTCCGTGGCATCAGTCATCGGGGTGCAGGACACCATCTACTGGGCCAGCCATGAGTCCACGGTCAGTGGTGACGCCATTGTTCCGTTCCTCTACGCGGCCGGACTGTATGTCGCCATGACCATTCCCTGCGCCTGGGCCACCCGGCAGCTGGACAGCAGGCTCCGGAAGCGGGTTGCGCGATGACATTCTTCAACGATTGGGTGGACTATTTCCCGGACCTGCTTGGCGGGCTGGGCGTCAGCCTCCAACTCACACTCGTCACTTTGCTGATCGGCCTGCCCGCCGGATTGCTCCTGGCCCTGGGTGCCGGTTCCCGGAACAAAGTCCTACGGATGATCACCATCACTGTGATCGAAATAGGCCGTGGAACACCCGCCCTGGTGGTGCTGCAGTTGTTCTACTTCGGCCTTCCCAGTGCCGGCATGACGCTGACGTCCTTCGTGGCTGCATCGTTGGCGCTGGCATTCACTACGGCCGCTTACACCAGCGAGATCCTTCGCGGGGGCCTGCAGGCTGTTCCCGGCGGCGAGGTGGAAGCCGCGCATGCGCTGGGAATGGCCCGACGCGACATCCTGCGTTTTGTTGTGATTCCACAAGGAGTCAGAATCGCCATCCCGCCGCTCATGGGATTCGCGATCATGGTGTTCCAGGCAACCTCCCTGGCCTACACCATTGCCATGCCGGAATTGATGAGCCAGGCCTACTCCATCGGTTCCATCACTTTCCGCTACCTGAGCATCCTTACCCTCGCGGGCCTGATGTACGCCTTGATTACCATTCCCGCGAGTTCCCTGAGCAACTTCGTTGAGCATCGTTTGGCGCGTCACCGTTGACGCGCCGATTAGGCAAAGGAACCACCATGAAACTACGAATGATCGCGCCGGCCGTGGCCGCCGTGACGCTGGCCGCTGCTCTCAGCGGCTGTGGCGGCAGCACCGAAGCCGCAGGGTCCAAGACTGCAGCCGACTGCAAGCCGGCCTCCCAGTTCAACACCATGAAGAAGGGAACCCTGACGGTGGCCGTGTATGAGGCGCCGCCGTATGTGACTTTCAAGGGCAATGAACTCGGCGGGGTAGACGGCGATATCCTCATGGGCTTCGCCAAGAAGGAGTGCCTGGACATCGCCACGGTTTCAGCTGCCGCTGCAGCCGTCATTCCGACGGTCCAGGGCGGACGCGCCGACATCGCAACCGGTGGTTGGTGGCGTTCGGCAGCACGAGCGGAAATCCTGGCTCTGACCGACCCCATCTACACCGACCAGATGGTCCTGATTTCCAAGGATGGCCTGACAAAGGCCTCTGACCTGAAGGGCAAGAAGGTCGGCACGGTCAATGGCAATGTCTGGGTGGACGATGCCAAGAACTACCTGGGTGGCGACCTCCAGCTCTACAAGGCCCCTGTGGACCTGTTCCAGGACCTGAAGTCCGGCCGGATCGATGTTGGGATTGATGGATTCGGTGAGGCCCACAACAACAGCAATGGCCTGAAGGTCGAGGTCATGGAGCCGGACAGTGCCATCAAGGCCTCCCTCGAACCTCCCCAGACCTGCCTCCCGGTCACCAAGGACAACGCAGGACTACTGGCAGCCTTGAACGCCTATGTGGACGGGCTGCGGAAGGACGGCAGCCTGGAGAAGATCGTGGTCAACAACGGCTTCCCCGCATCTTCCATCAACACCGGGGCGGCACGGCTGATCGCCTGACCACCCAGGCAGGTCGCAGCAGATGCCGTTTTGAACGTTCAGGGCGGCATCTGCTGCCAGCCGGTTGTGCCGGGCGGAGCTTGCCGTTCGTGTGACAGGCTAGCGTCATGGTCAACCACGTACGTGGCTCCGGGGCGCCGGGGCTTGAATCCGCCAGTTCGCTCGTCAGCGGTGACGTGCGCCGACATAACCTCGAACTGGTGGCTGGACACCTCGTGGAGCACGGTCCCAGTTCCCGCAGCCAGATTGCCGACGGCACGGGGTTGACGCGTGGCGCAGTAACAGCGTTGACCAGGTTGCTGGTGGAGGCCGGGACTATCCGGGAAGTTGAACCGGTCTCTGCGGGCGGAAAAGGCCGGCCGCAGACACTCCTGGAATTGGCCGCCGATGACGTAGCCCTGGTGGCCCTTCAACTGGACGCCGATGAGGCCACCGCAGTGCTTGCCTCCTTGGCCGGAGACGTCTTGTTCCGCCATTCGGAACATCACGGACGGCCCATGGGGGACCCGGAGCCTGTGTTGGACGTCTTGGCGGCAGTGCTGGAGCGTGCTGTGGCAGCGGCCGGGGGAATGGGCCGCCGCGTGGTGGATGTGACGGTCGTGGTCTTTGCACCGGTGCTTGGTAATCCGCCTATGGTCTTCGGCGATTCGGACATGGGCTGGGGCGAAGTGGATGTCCTTGACGGGCTTCGAAAGCGGGTCCCTGGATTACCGGAGAGCCTCTCCCTGCATTCGGACGCCGGATTCGCGGCCATGGCTGAATTCGATCTGCTCCCCGGCGTCAAGGACATGGTCTATCTGAAGAGCAATTCAGGAATCGGAGGGGCGGTCATTCTCGACGGCCGGCTCCTCACGGGAGCCCATAGCCTGGCGGGCGGCTTCGGACACCTTCCCATGGACCATCAAGGGGAACGCTGTGTTTGCGGGCAACGCGGTTGCCTGGTCCTGGTCGCCGGACCTGACGTTGTCCTGAAATCTGCCGGGCTGGGCGAAGAACTGGAATCCTTGGGCCTGGGCAGTGCCTTGGGGGAGCTGACCGAACGGATTGCACGCGGCGACGCGCGCGCAGTCGAGGCTTTCGACGCCGCGGCGGACTGGGTTGCCCGGGCCCTTCACGTCATCAGCCGTACCCTCGACCCCCAGACGGTGGTGCTGGGCGGATATTGGTCCGTGCTGGCTGACCGGATAGCCCGCTCCTTCGCCGAGCACGCACCGATCTCTCCTTCGCCGGACAGCTACCTGCCCACTATCCGGGCCGGGCAACTGGAGAACGACGCGACGCTCCTCGGAGCGATCCGGGAATCGAGAAAACGGTTGCTCCGGGAGCCGCTCGAGGTGCGTTTAATTTAACCCTTGAATTATTTATGGATGCGGCGCATACTCAATCCCAAGTGATCATCGGTTTTCGATGATCCCGCCGTAACTTTCTCAATGAGGAGAGCCGTGTCCACACCCCTGCCTGAGATCAATTCCATGCCCCCGTCTGCGCAGGTTGCAGAGCCTGCGCAGGTCACCGGGTCTGCGCAGGTCACCGGGTCCGCGCAGCTCTCCCCGTTCGCTCAGATCAGCGAAGAACGTTCGCCCGCAACAGCAACAAGCCGGCCGGCCGGCAGGGGCCTGTTGCCGTCGCTGGCCATCACCTCCATGGTCCTGTTCGCCACGTACTCCGGACTCATCGCAGTGCTTCTGCCAAACCAGGTGGCCGCCATCGACGAGGCCAACAAGGTAGCCAACTTCGCCACCATTTCCACGGTCTCGTTCTTCTTCACGCTGTTCGCCCAACCCGTTGTGGGGGCGCTCAGTGACCGGACACGGAGCAGGCTCGGCAGGCGGGCGCCCTGGATGCTTATCGGAGCCGCGATTGGCGCGGTGTTCCTCATGGGACTCGGCGGCCTCGAATCGATCTTCTGGATAGTGTGCTTTTGGGTGATCATCCAGGTGTCGCTGAATGCTCTGCAGGGCCCGTTCTCTGCGATTGTCCCGGACAGGTTTCCCCGGGAACGCCGGGGGATCGCCTCGTCCATGGTCGGTGTGGGCACGATGGCCGGCTCCACTGCCGGTGTGATCCTGGCAGGCAACCTCGCCGGCAATGTAGGCCTGGGCTATACGGTGTTCGGCATTGCAGTCCTGGTGGCCGCGCTGCTGTTTGTCCTGCTGCACCGCGACTTCCCCAGCCGGAACGTGACGCATCCCCCGTTCCAGTGGAAGCAGTTCCTCGCAGGATTCGTCATCAGCCCCCGGCAGCACCCCGACTTCGCGTGGGCCTTCGCGGCCCGCTTCCTCTTCACCCTTGGCTACTTCGTGGTCTTCACTTTCCAGCTGTACATCCTGACGGACTACGTCGGCCTGGCGCTCGCAGAAGCCAACGCCAGCATTGGCCTGCTGAGCCTGGCCGGCCTCGGCAGCACCCTGATCTCCGTTTCGCTGGGTGGCTGGTGGAGTGACCGCATCGGCAAGCGCAAGGTGTTCGTCTACGTAGCGTCCGCATTGATGGTGCTGGGGCTGTTGATGCCGGTGATCATGCCGGACATCTCCGGCATGATCGCCATGGGCGTCGTCAACGGATTCGGCTTCGGACTCTACATGGCCTGCGACACGGCCCTGATGACCGAAGTCCTCCCCGGTGGCGGTACCGCCGCCGCAAAGGATCTCGGAATTCTCAACATTGCCACCAACATCCCGCAGGCAATGAGTCCGGTCGTTGCCAGCGTGCTGATCAGTTCCTTTGGCGGATACCCCGCCCTCTTCATTTTCGGCATGGCAGCGGTGGCGATCGCCGCCGTCGTGCTTGTCCCCATCAAAAGCGTCCGATAGGAGCCCCACCGCATGACCCCGTCACTTTCCCAGGAGTTCGCAGAAGTCCCGACGACGGCAGGAGCCGTACGTGGGCGCTGGCGGGAAGGCTCCGCAGCCTTCCTCGGAATACCGTATGCCGAACCACCCATTGGCGACCTTCGTTTCGCTGAGCCCGTGCCGCACCGGCCATGGGAGGGCGTCAGGGATGCCCTCGACTATGGAGCCACGCCGCAGCGGAAACTTCCGGACTCGGAGCTGATCATCACTCCGGAGCCCTCCATTCCCGGCGACTCCATCCTCAACCTGAACGTCTTCACCCCAAGCCCTTCCAGGAACCCGGACGATGGCCTCCCTGTGCTGGTCTGGATCCATGGCGGCGGCTTCATCGCCGGCTCGCCGGCGAGCCCCTGGTACGACGGTGTTTCGTTCAACCGGGACGGTGTGGTGACCGTCAGCATCTCCTATCGCCTGGGATTCGACGGATTCRGCTGGATTCCGGACGCACCCAACAACAGGGGCGTTCTGGACTGGATCCTCGCCCTTGAATGGGTCCGCGACAACATTGAAGCTTTCGGTGGGGACCCCTCCCGCGTGACGATTGCGGGTCAGTCCGCTGGAGGGGGAGCAGTGATGACCTTGCTCACGGTGTCTCGTGCCCGGGCACTGTTCGAGAGGGTCATTTCACTCTCCGGAGTCCCCACCGAGAGGACGCTGGGCCAGGCGGAGGCCGCCGGCCGCCGCCTGGCCCAGTTGGGGGGAGTCGAAGCGACGCGCGCCGGCTTGTCGGCACTTTCCGAAGAACGCGTCCTTGAACTGCAGGCTGAAGTAGCGGGGATGGGTGGGACGCCCCAACATGCAGACCCCATCGGGTCGCTCGCTGACCTCATGCGGGACGGCCTGGTATTTGGGCCGGTGGTTGACGGCGTTCTGATTCCGGGGCCAACGGTTGAGGCCATGCGCCTGGGGAACGGTTCGGACAAGGCTCTGTTGGTGGGCTGCACTGACCATGAGTTCAACATGTCGACGGCGGGTGYCGGCCCGTTGTTGCCCAAGGAGCCGGACGCGGCCCTGCTGGAAAGGTTGGGTGCCTCGCCGGAGATAGCCGAAGCCTACTTGGCAAGCCACGGGGGGCTTCCGAGCGAGGTCCTGGCGGGCCAATATGTTTCCGACAGGATTTTCCGCACGCCTACCCTGAACGTTGCCGAGGCTCGAGCCGGCTCGGCGGCACCCACGTGGGTTTACCGCTTTGCTTGGCGGTCACCGGTCACCGGGGATGCCGGCCATTGCTTCGACATCCCGTTCTTCTTTGATGTGACCTCGGCCGAACGTGTGGCCGCGATAGCCGGCGACGAACCGCCCGCGGCTTTGGCTGCGGACGTGCACGGAGCGGCGGTGGCCTTCATCCGGGATGGCCAGCCGGGGTGGACACCCTGGGACGCCGGTGACCACCAGGTGCGGGTCTTCGACGAGCCAAGCATCGACGTCGAGGACGGTTACGCGGACGTGCGGCTCCTGCAACACGTCCCCTCGGTCCGGTAGCGAAGCCGGAGTCCTTCCCGGTTGGTCGACGAAAGAGCCCGGCCCGGCACGGAGTGTTTCCGTGCGGGGCCGGGCTCGTTGCAGCTATAGTGCGTAGATGCTCCAGGACGCCGTGTGTTCGGCGCCGGGTTCAAGCCGGACCAGGTCCGTGCCGCTGTTGAAGGCATCGGGTGGACACGTCATGGGCTCCGCCGCCAGGCCCAGCCGGTTGGGCAGGGGGTCGGGCTTGTCGGCGGTATGGATCTGCAGCCACTTGCAGCTTTCGTCCCATGACATACCAACACCGGACATACCGACTCCGGTGCCCGCCGGGTCACGCAGTGACAGCCGCGCCAGCCCGCCGTCGAACGAGAGGTCCGTGAAGGCATGATCGATCTCTGTGCTGCCGATGGCCCGGGCGGTGCGGAAATCGAAAGCGTGGCCCTCCGTGGGGGCAAGACCCACCGGCAGGAGCCTGTCAGGTGTCACCTCGAGGAACGAGTCTGCGGCGAACTCAAGCACCCATTCATCCAGTGGCGACGGACCTGCCACCAGGTACGGGTGGGGGCAGACGCCGTAGGGTGCAGCGACGTCGGCCACGTTGCGTGCGTTCACGGTGGTGCGCAGGCCCTCCCCGTCCAGCTCATATCGTGCCGAGAGTTCCAGTACGAACGGGTAGCCCTCGCTTGGTCCCACGGTGCAGGTGAGGGTGAGCGAAGCGGCGTCGGACTCCAACAGGGCCCAATCGAGCACAAAGGCGAGGCCATGCAGCGCTGTTTCCCGCTCAGGTTCGTTAACCGGCAACTGATGCTCGACGCCGTCGAAACTGTACTTGCCATCAGCGATCCTGTTGGGCCACGGCGCGGCGATGATGCCACGGTAGTCCGGGATCGGGCCGCCTTCCGGGAAGGGAACCACCAGGTCCCGGCCCTCGAACTGCAGGACACGCAATGCTGCGGCGCGGGCGGCCACAACAGCCGTGTAACCGCCGGCGGTCAGCGTGTATTCAGCGCTCACAGGCCGCCGGCCAGTTTGTAGTAGGCGGCGTTCCAGGCGAGTTCCTTCTTGAACTGCTTGATGGTGGTGTCCTCGTCAATGGTGAGAAGTTCGGTCTTTGCGATTTCGGCGAAGTCCTCGAACACGTCCAGGCCCACCTGCGTGGACAATACCGTGTGGTGCGCAGCGCCGGCAGTCAGCCACGCGGCGGCCGAGGTAGCGAAGTCGGGCTTCGGCTCCCAGAGCGCGCGGGCCACCGGAAGGTTGGGCAGCGGCTGGTCAAGGTCGACGACGTCCACCACGTTCGCGACCAAGCGGAACCGGTCGCGCATATCGGACAGCGCTACCACGACGCCGGGTCCGGCGTCGGTGTCGAAGACCATGCGGACGGGATCTTCCTTGCCGCCGATGCCCAGCGGGTGGATCTCGACGCGCGGCTTCCTGGCGGTCAGTGAAGGGCAAACCTCCAGCATGTGGGCGCCCAGGATCTTCTCCGAGCCGGGTTCCAGGTGGTAGGTGTAGTCCTCCATGAGCGAGGCGCCGCCGGGCAGCTCGCCGCCCATGACTTTGGCAGCCCGCACCAGGATGGCGGTTTTCCAGTCGCCCTCTGCGCCGAAGCCGTAGCCGTCAGCCATGAGGCGCTGGACAGCCATGCCGGGGAGCTGGCGCAGCTCGCCGAGGTCCTCGAACGAGGTGGTGAACGCTGCGGAACCGTTGGCTTCGAGGAAGCTGCGCAACCCCAGTTCGATGCGGGCGCTGTACCGCAGCGACTCGTGGCGGGCGCCGCCTGCCTTCAGCTCGTCAACCACCTCATAAAGGCGCTCATACTCCGCAACCAGGGCGTCGACGTCGGACTCTTCAGCGCCGTGGACGGCATCGGCGAGCTCGTTGACGGACCAGGTGTTGACCGAGACGCCGAAGCGCAGCTCGGCTTCGGTCTTGTCGCCTTCGGTGACGGCGACATTGCGCATGTTGTCGCCAAAGCGGGTCAGCTTCAGCGTGCGGACGGCGGCCCAGCCCGCCGAGGCCCGCTGCCACGCACCCACTTGGCGGGCGACCTCAGGGTTGCTGACATGACCGACGACGGTCTTCCGCGGCACGCCGAGGCGCGACTGGATGTACCCGAACTCGCGGTCGCCGTGGGCTGCCTGGTTGAGGTTCATGAAGTCGAAATCGATGTCCGCCCAGGGGAGGTCGCGGTTGGCCTGGGTGTGCAGGTGCAGCAACGGCTTGCGGAGCGCGTCCAGGCCCTGGATCCACATCTTGGCAGGGCTGAAGGTGTGCATCCAGGCGGTCACGCCGATCACAGAGTCATTCGAGTTTGCTTCCAGTGCGGTGCGGCGGATGGCGTCGCTGTCCGTGAGGACCGGCTTCCAGACGAGCTTCACGGGGACATCGCCGGCAGCGTTCAGGACGTTGGCAATCTCCTGCGACTGCGCGGCGACCTGCTTGAGGACGTCCTCACCGTAGAGGTGCTGGCTGCCGGTGAGGAACCAGACCTCGTACCGGTCAAGCGATGTGGAGTTGGCGGAGGCGTTGTTGGCGGTGGGCATTTTCGTGGGCTCCTGGGTGGCTTTGACGTAAGCGTGGGCTTGTTGGCTGGGCCGCCTCAGCGGCCGTAAACGTTCTGGTAGCGGTCGTACAGGGACTCGATCTTGGCCTGGTCAATGGGCAGCGGCTCCCCGAGCTGGCGCGAAATGTGGACGGTCCTGGCCACTTCCTCGCACATCACAGCGGCTTTGACGGCCTCGCGGGCGGATTTGCCGATGGTGAACGGGCCATGGTTCTGCATCAGCACTGCCGGTGAGTTGGAGTTCTTCAGCGTCTCAACGATGCCCTGGCCGATGGAGTCGTCGCCGATCAGCGCGAACGGTCCGACAGGGATCGGTCCGCCGAATTCATCGCCCATCATGGTGAGCACGCAAGGGATTTCCTCGCCCCTGGCGGCCCAGGCCGTGGCATAGGTTGAGTGGGTGTGCACCACGCCGCCGACCTCGGGCATGTGCCGGTAAACGTAGGCGTGCGCAGCGGTATCCGAGGACGGTGAGAGGTCCGGGTTGCCCCAGTCAACTGTCCCGCCGCTGCCGGTGTTCATGCCCCGGACGGGCATGCCGAAAAGATCGGTGACCACCATGAGCTCCGGCCTGAGGTCATCGTAGGAAACGCCCGACGGCTTGATGACCATCAGGTCGTGCCCGGGGATGCGGCCGGAGACGTTGCCGGCGGTCCAGACCACCAGTTCGTAGCGGGTCAGTTCGGCATGGAGCCCGCAGACTTCCTCGCGGACTTTGGCGATGGTGTCAAGGAGGTTGCTCATGCGGACACCCGCTCTGCGGCATCGGAGGAGGAGTTCGACGCCGGTTCGGCCACCTCACCGGTGCCCTGCGCCTGGCGTTGGATCGCCTTGAGACGGTGCATGACGTTGTTGCTTCCCCGGCCGAAGTAGTCGTGGAGGGTCTTGTACTCCTGGAAGAGCACCTCGTACGCGGCGACGTTCTCCGGGATGGGCGTGTAGACAGCGCCGGGAGCGGCGGCCATGGAAGCGGCTGCTTCGCGGATGTCCTTGTACTTGCCGGCTGCCACTGCCGCGTGGATTGCTGAGCCAAGCGCGGGACCCTGTTCGGATCCGATGGTGGAGAGCTGCAGGCCGGTGATGTCGGCGTAGACCTGCATCAGGAATTTGTTCTTCAAGAGGCCGCCGGCCACGATGAACTCCTTGACCGGCACACCGGAATCGCGGAAGGCGTCCACGATGGTCCTTGTGCCGAAAGCGGTGGCCTCCAGCAAGGCCCGGTAGCTGTCCTCCGGCTTGGTGGCCAGGGTCTGGCCCACCACCACGCCGGAAAGCTCATGGTCCACCAGCACGGAGCGGTTTCCCGAGTGCCAGTCCAGGGCGATCAGGCCGTGCTCGCCGATGGCCTGCTTCTCTGCCAACTCAGTGAGGTACTCGTGGATCCCCAGGCCTTTTTCTGCTGCAGCCTGGTGGTACTCGGGGGGAACACCGTTCTTGGTGAACCAGCCAAAGATGTCGCCGACTCCGGATTGGCCTGCCTCGTATCCCCACAGTCCGTCCACGATGCCGCCGTCAACCACGCCACACATGCCGGGGACCTCGCGCAGCACGTCGCCGTTCATCACGTGGCAGGTCGAGGTGCCCATGATGGCGACGAGATGGCCGGGTTCAACGGCGTTGGCAGCCGGGGCGCTGACGTGGGCATCGACGTTGCCCACGGCCACCGCGATTCCTGCCGGCAGCCCGGTCCATCCCGCGGCTTCTTCGGTGAGGTAGCCCGCGGCATCTCCCAAGCGACCGATGGTGTGCTCCAGTTTGCTGCTGACAAAGTCCTTGAAGTCCGGGTTCAGCGCTGCCAGGAAATCTTCGGAGGGGTACTTGCCGTCCTGGAAGATGCCCTTGTATCCGGCGGTGCAGGCGTTACGGACGTAGTTGCCGCAGAGCTGCCAGACGATCCAGTCGGCCGCCTCCACCCAGTGGTCCATGGCGCCGTAGACATCGGGGTCTTCTTCAAGGAGCTGCAGGCCCTTGGCGAATTCCCACTCGGAGGAGATCAGGCCGCCGTAACGCGGAAGCCAGGCCTCGCCACGCTCTTCGGCGAGTTCGTTGATGCGGTCCGCCTGCGGCTGCGCGGCGTGGTGCCGCCACAGTTTCACGAACGCGTGGGGGCGGTCCGCGAATCGTTCCAGTTCGTTCAGCGGGGTGCCGTCCGCCGTCGTCGGAACCATGGTGCAGGCGGTGAAGTCAGTGGCTATGCCCACCACGTTGTCCGGGTTGATGCCGGCATCGGCGACGGCGGCCGGTACGGCGTTGCGCAGGACGTCGCGGTAGTCGTTGGGGACCTGGAGAGCCCAGTCGGCGGGCAGGCGGCGGCTGCTGCCGGGCAGCTTTTCCGTCACGACGGCGTGCGGGTATTCGAACACGCCGTTTCCGAGCTCGGCGCCATCCGATACGCGCACCACAACGGCGCGGCCGGACAGGGTGCCGTAGTCCACGCCGATGACAAACTGCTCATCGAGCGGACGGTTTTCAGAGGTATTCATGGGGGTCTCCATCCGGCTGGCCAGGGCCTCATTGCCGGGGGTCGGGGTGGAAAGTGAAGAAGGTCTGATGCAATTGTTAGCGCTCACAACATTGATGTCAAGAGCAAGCCAAAGCGGGGACCGGTAAGTGCGCTTTGGGTCTTCAGGAGAGGGGCCGGCTGACCCTGTCTGCGCTAGTTGCGGAGTGCAGCCGTGGTGGACCGGACCACGAGGCGGGGAGCTACCGTAGCTGCCATTCCGGTGGATCCGCCTTCGATGCGATCCAGCAGCAGATCGATGCATCGTTGGCCGAGCTCTTCGAAATCCTGGGCAACGGTGGTCAGCGGCGGGATGAAATAGGCCGACTCCGGTTGGTCATCAAAGCCCACCACGCTGATGTCATCCGGTACCCGTACGCCGGTTTCGTTGAAGGCGCGGAGCACGCCGAGCGCCATCTGGTCATTGGCTACGAAGAGAGCCGTCATGGAACGTTCGGCGGAGATCTTCAGGCCTTCCCTGTACCCGCATTCGGCGCTCCAATCGCCCTCGATCAGTGCGGCGGGCTCAAGTCCTGCCTGGGCCAGGGCATCCTGCCAGCCCTCGATGCGTGCGGCAGCGTCAATCCAGTCCACCGGCCCGGATAAGTGGCCGATCTCCTGGTGTCCAAGTTCCAGCAGGTGTTGAACGGCCAGCTGTGCCCCTTGGCGCTGGTCAACGGTTGCCCCACTGAGGTGCTCGTCCCCGATCGACCCCACGGCCACCAGTGGGACCTGGGCGGTGATGTCCCGGAGGACGTCGAACGTGCCGGGGTGGGGGACCGTCACCACGATGCCATCCACGCCTTGGTCCATGAAATGCGCAATGGCGTCCTTGATGGTCTCCGGTGTGACCTCCCGCAAACCGGCCACGCTGACGAAATAGCCGGCGTCCCTTGCCGCCTGCTGCACGCCCAGGAGGGTGTGGGACGGCCCGTACTGCGCCAGCTCGCTGCCCAGGACTCCAATGGTTTGGGACCGCCGGGTCACCAGGCTGCGGGCTGCCGTGTTGCGCCGGTAGCCGAGCTCGGTGATGGCTTGCTCCACGCGTTCGCGCGTCTTTGAACTCACATTGGGGTGGTTGTTCAGGACGCGGGAGACAGTCTGGTGGGAAACCCCGGCTACGCGGGCGACGTCCTCCATGACAGGCGGGCGGGCTGATGCAGATTGTTCAGAGCTCACCCTGTCACGATAGAGCACCGGCAACCGTGATCAGCCGATGGCAGCCTTGGTGGCGTAATGGCGGTACCTTTCCAGGAAGGGGGCCACGCCAGCGCTATCGCCGCGGTTCACGGTCAGGCCGTCCAAGGGCCATTCGGGCAGCTGGCCCGTGAGGACACCCGCGGCTTGCCGTGCAGCGCCGTCGGCCACGTATTCACCGGGCCGGGGAACGAACACGGGCAGGCCGAAGGCCGAGGCCGCCACCTGTTGGACGGCTTCGGATTGGGCGCCGCCGCCTACAAGGATGATGCGCCGGGCCTCCACGCCCTGGGCCTGAAGTGCGGACAGACCGTCAGCCAATGAACAGATAACGCCTTCCACCGCAGCCCGGGCAAGGTTGGCGGGCTTGTAATTGGACAGCGTGAGGCCGTGGAGCGAACCGGTGGCGTCAGGAAGGTTTGGAGTCCGTTCGCCCTCGAAATAGGGGATGAGCGTCAGTCCGTCGGCGCCCTCCGGGGCGGACAGTGCCAGTTCGCCGAGCTCTGTCAGGCTCACGCCCAGCAGCGCCGCTGTGGCATCGAAGATCCGCGTGGCATTGAGCGTGCAGGCCAGCGGAAGGAAGTTCCCTGTGGCGTCGGCGAAGCCGGCCACCAACCCGCTGGCATCCTGGGACGGGACATCCGAAACCGCGAAGACAGTGCCGGATGTTCCGATCGAAATAACAACATCCCCGACGGCGGCGCTCACGCCGAGTCCCGCCGCCGCGTTGTCGCCCGCTCCCGGACCAATCAGGGCGCCGGACGGGGTCTTGCTGGCCGCCTCCAGCGGGCCGACCACCCCTGGCAGGATGGGCAGATGCCCCAGGGTGCTCTCCAGGACCTCCGGAAGATACCCGCCGTTGGTTGCGGAGTAATACCCGGTGCCCGATGCATCGGAGCGATCGGTGCGCAGGAGTTCCAAGGATTCCGGTCCCGTTCCCGGGCCATGACCGGCCAGGCGCCAGGACAGCCAGTCATGGGGAAGGCACACCGCAGCCGTCCGCCGGGCATTTTCGGGTTCGTTACGTGCCAGCCAACGCAGCTTGGTGGCGGTCAGGGATGCCACCGGAACTGTTCCCGTGCTGCTCGCCCAGTACGCGGATCCGGAAGCCGGATCGCCCTGTCCGGCGTCGAGAATCAGCTCCTCGGCATCCTGCGCGGAGCGGGTATCGTTCCACAACAGTGCGGGACGGACCACCTCTCCGGTTTCGTCCAGGCACACCATGCCGTGCTGCTGTCCGCCAACGGAGACGGCATCGACGTCGTCCAGGCCGCCCGCCGCCGCGATGGCTTCCTGCAGGGCTGTCCACCAATGATCCGGGTGGACCTCGGTGCCGTCAGGGTGGGAAGCCCGGCCCTGGCGGACCAGGGCGCCGGTGGCTGAGTCCCGGATGACCACTTTGCAGGACTGGGTGGAGCTGTCGATCCCGGCTACGAGAGGCATGCGTTGTTCCTTTGGCGAACCGCGCCGGGCTTGCCCAGGAAATCCTGGAACAAGCCCGGCGGCGGGGTTGCGGTGGGTTGGAGAGGTTTAGCGGGCGCCGAGGAGGTGCTCGATGGCCAGCTGGTTGAGGCGGACGAAAGCGAACGAGCGTTCGGCGGCTTTGTCGGCGTCGAACGTGTCGAATGCGCTGGCGTCAGCAAGCAGGTCCGCAGTGCTTTCGCCGGCGCCCAGCGTGCTTTCGCCGAGTTCGAACACGCCCGAGGTTGTCAGTGCTTCCTGGACTTCGGGGTCTGCGCGGAAGGCCAATGCGCGTTCCTTCAGCAGCAGGTACATGGACATGTTGGACTTGGCCGATTCCCAGACACCGTCGTAGCCGTCGGTGCGGGAAGGCTTGTAGTCGAAGTGACGGGGACCGGTGTACTTCGGTCCGCCGTTGGGGAAGCCGTTCTCCAGGAGATCGACGGTGAAGAACGCGCTGGTGAGATCGCCGTGTCCGAAGACGAGGTCCTGGTCGTACTTGATGCCGCGCTGGCCGTTGAGGTCGATGTGGAAGAGCTTGTCAGCCCACAGTGCCTGGGCGATGCCGTGGGTGAAGTTCAGCCCGGCCATCTGCTCGTGGCCCGTTTCCGGGTTGAGGCCCACGATGTCGCCGTGTTCCAACTGCGCGATGAACGCCAGGCCGTGGCCGACGGTGGGGAGGAAGATGTCACCGCGGGGTTCGTTCGGCTTCGGTTCCAGGGCGATCCGCAGGCCGTAACCCTTCTCCTTGATGTACCCGGCGGCGGTATCCACGCCTTCCTTCATGCGGTCCAGCGCTGCGGAGAGGTCCTTGGAGCCGTCATATTCGCTGCCTTCGCGGCCGCCCCACATCACGAAGGTCTCTGCGCCAAGTTCAGCGGCGAGGTCGATGTTGCGGAGGATCTTGCTCAGGGCGAAGCGACGGATGGAGCGGTCGTTGGAGGTGAAGCCGCCGTCCTTGAAGACCGGGTGGCTGAAGAGGTTGGTGGTAACCATGGGCGTCTTCAGGCCGGTCTCGGCCAGTGCTGCCTTGAAGTTCTTGAGGATGAGATCGCGCTCGGAGGCGCTCGCATCGAAAGGAATGAGGTCGTTGTCGTGGAAAGTGATGCCGTATGCGCCGAGTTCGCTGAGCTTGTGAACGGCTTCCACGGGATCCAGAGCCTGGCGGGTTGCCACGCCGAAGGGATCGGCGCCGGTCCAACCGACGGTCCAGAGGCCGAAGGTGAACTTGTCTGCAGGGGTGGGCTGCGGGGTCATGATTGCTCCTTTGCAAGGCAATGGGAATGAGGTGGAAAAAGACATTCCAATTAGTTTTCAATCTGAACTATATGGGCCATGATGGATCATGGTCAATGGAAGTCCACAAGAATTTTTGAATCTGCGAGGAGGTCCCTGCTGATGAATGAGCCAACCGCGCCCGGACGCGTGGGTGACGTCCGCCGTCGAAACCTCTCATTGGTGCTGGATTCGATCGCCAAAACCGTCGACGCCAAGCCCAGCCGCGCGCAGCTCGCCGCCGGCACCGGGCTCACCAAGGCCGCGGTATCCAGCCTGGTGGCCGACCTCGTGGAGTCCGGCTTGGTATCCGAGGTAGGTCTGTACCGCGACGGGGAGCGGGGGCGGCCCGGCCAGGGCCTGGAGCTTAACTCCCGACGCGGCGTTGTGGGCATGGAGATCAACGTTGATTACCTTGCCGTGGGCCTGGTGGACCTTGCCGGAAACCTTCGTTTCCATGCGGCCGTCGAGTCCCGGAACCGCGGGATGCCGCCAGCGCAGGTCATGAAACAGCTCGCAGGCTTGGCTGCCGAAGCGAAGGCCGCGGCGGCGGCAGAGGACATTGCCATCCTGGGTGGTGGCCTGGCCGTGCCCGGGCTGGTGAACGGGAAGGGGGATACAGTGCTGTCCGCCCCCAACCTTCATTGGGAGGACGAGCAGCTGCATCCGCAATCGCTGCTGGAGGGTGCGCCGCTTGGCGTCAAGCTGTCCAATGAGGCCAACAGTGCTGCCCTCGGTGAGCTTTGGTATGGCGGCGGGCGGCCCGACTTCCTCTACGTTTCAGGTGAGGTGGGCGTCGGTGGCGGCATCATCATCGGATCTGAGCTGTATACGGGCCCAGGTGGGTCTGCCGGCGAGCTGGGCCATATCGTGGTGCATCCGGAAGGCCCTCACTGCTCCTGTGGCGGGTGGGGTTGTCTGGAGACGTTCGCGGGCCAGGAGGCCATATTCGAGGCCGCGGGCGTCGCCGAAGGCACACTGGGCGAGCGGACCGGGCTGCTGCTGGCGGCTCTGGCTGCGCAGGAACCCGCGGCCGAAAAGGCGGTTCACGACGCCGGTCGCTCCCTGGGCGTCGCCCTCGCCTCGGCCTCGAGGTTGATGGACATTGAAGCTGTGGTCCTTGGCGGGCATTTCGCCGTACTGGGGGAGTGGATCCGGCCGTCACTGCTGGAAAGCCTGGAGCGCTACGCGCCGGGGTTGCTGGCTCCGGAGAACCTGACGGTCTCCCGTTTGGAGCACTCCGGGACACTCCTTGGGGCCGCGGGCCAAGTTATCCGCTCTGTCATAGAGTCACCTTTCGAGTTCCTGCTGGCGAGCAAATTGGCCTGAATCGCCGGTAAGTCCGGCGGGGTTCTTCCATAGTAATCATCAGTATGCTTACTATTGATGGGTCAGCTGTTCGCGCAAACTACCCACGGACGAGTGCCACATGACCACACAAGACTCAGCCCACACCAGCACCAACAAAGCGAGGACCGCGCCCTCTCCGGAAGACTCGCGGAAGCCGGACAGTCCCAACGACCTCGCCAAGCCCACGTGGACCTACATCGCCAAGCGCACTCTGCGTKAGTTCAGCAAGGACCAGTGCCCGGACGCGGCTGCCGGCCTGACCTACTACGCTGTGCTCTCCCTCTTCCCCGCGCTCCTGGCGTTGGTTTCCCTGCTGGGGCTCTTTGGCGATGCCGGCAAGACCACCTCGGCCATCCTTGATATCGTCCAGCAATTCGCGCCGGGTCCGGGTGTCGACGCCATGCGCCAGCCCATTGAGGAGCTCACCCGCTCCAACGCAGCAGGTTTCGCCCTGGTCTTCGGCATCCTGGTGGCCCTCTGGTCCGCCTCCGGATACACCACGGCCTTCAGCCGGGCAATGAACCGCGTCTATGAAGTGGACGAGGGCCGTGGTTTCGTGAAGTTGCGCGGCACCATGCTCGCCGTCACCATCGTGGCTGTGTTGGGCGCTGCGCTGGTGGCTGCCATGCTCGTCCTCAGCGGCCCGGTGGCGGAGGCCATCGGTGGGGCAATCGGCTTGTCCGAGGCTCTCCTGACCGTGTGGAACATTGCCAAGTGGCCGGTACTCATCGTGATCGTGGTGGCCATCATTGCTGTGCTCTACTACTTCACCCCCAACGTCAAGCAACCCAAGTTCCGCTGGATGAGCATGGGTTCGCTCATCGCGCTGGTCATTTTCGCCCTGGCATCGCTGGGCTTCGGTTTCTACGTGGCCAACTTCAGCAACTACAACAAGACCTACGGCGCCTTGGCCGGCGTCATCATCATGCTGCTGTGGCTGTGGATCCTGAACATGTCGTTGCTGTTCGGCGCCGAGTTCGATGCCGAAATGGAACGCGGGCGCCAACTCCAAGGCGGCATTGAAGCAGAGGAAAGCCTCCAGCTGCCTCCGCGTGATACCAAGCGCAGCGACAAGCAGCAGGAAAAGGAAGAGGAAGTGGTGCGACGCGGCGAGGAGCTCCGCGAAACCCACGGCGATGACGCCAGGAAAGACAAATAGTGGGAGCGGCCATGACCCCGGGCAAGGACAAGAAGCTCAAGGCCGTCAAGAGCGGCGACCGCTTGCGGATCGGCGGTGAAGTCTTCCAGGTCAGCACAGTGGAACCGCAGGAGGATTCGCCGAACATCAGGCTCGAACTGCAGGGGCACGACGGCGGTTCGGTCACCTTGATCGGGCTGCGGAAGACCCGCGTGGAAACCGGTTGAGGGATCGTGGCTTCTTTTCCGCCTGCCCTCACCACCCTGCCGTGCGAAAAAGCGGGCTCCTGCCGTGACCTTGGCAGGAGCCCGCTCGTTTTTGGAGTGATCCTCCCGCGGAGCTTAGGGCATCCGCGGGAGGATCACGTGGTTACGCGTAGGGGAGGACGAGCTCCGCGTAGCGCTGCTTCATGGTTTCCAGGGTGATGTCCCCATCGGCATCCCAGATTTCCTGGTTGAAGATCTCGACTTCGATGTCGCCCTTGTAGCCGGCGTCCCTGACCCAGGTGCCGATGGTGGCGAAGTCGATGACGCCGTCGCCCATCATGCCGCGGGACAACAGCGCATCCGCAGCGATCGGCAGGTTGAAGTCGCACACCTGGTAAGAGGCGATGCGGCTTTCGCGCCCGGCGCGGTCGATCTGCGCCTTCAGTTCCGGATCCCACCAGACGTGGAAGGTGTCGACGGCGACGCCGACCGCTTTCGCGTCGTACGGCGCGGCGAGGTCCAGTGCCTGGCCAAGGGTGGAGATGAGTGCGCGGTCAGCGGCGTACATCGGGTGCAGGGGTTCCAGCACCAAACGGACACCGTTTTCGGAGGCGAAAGGAACCAGTTCCTCAAGGCGGTCGGCGACGCGCTGGCGGGCAGCGACGACGTCCTTCTCGCCGGGAGTGAGTCCGCCAACCACCAGGAACAACTCCTGGGTGTCCAGGGCAACGGCCTCCCGGACGGCCTCGAAGTTGTCAGCCAGTGCGGCTGCCTGGCCCTCGGGGTCGGCAGCGGTCAGGAAACCACCCCGGCACAACGAGGACACCCGGAGGCCGGCGTCCTTGATGAGCTTGGCAGCCTTGTCCAAGCCAGCCTCGGCCACGCGGTCACGCCACGGACCGATCGCGGGGATGCCGGCGCGGGCGCAACCATCCACAGCTTCGGCCAGGGTCCACTTCTTGGTGGTTGCACTGTTCAGGGATAGCCGTGAGAAGTCGCTCATGCGCCCACCCCGTTGATCCGCAGGAAGTCGGACATCCGGAATGCGGCCAGCGAGGGGTCCTTCAACAGCCCCGCCTGGTCGGCCAGTTCGAAGGTCTTGGCCAGATGCAGGACCGAACGGCCCGAGTGCAGGCCGCCGACCATCTGGAAGCCGGGCTGCTTGCCGTTGAGCCACGACATGAAGGCGATGCCTGTCTTGTAGTAGAACGTCGGTGCGCTGAAGATGTGCTTCCCGAGCTCACGGGTGGAGTCCAGGATCGCGCGCCCTTCAGCACCTTGGCCGGCGTCGTACTTCTGCAAGGCGACCGAAGCGGCAGGGTAGATGGCCGCGAAGATGCCCAGCAGCGCGTCCGAATGGTGCGTCTGGTCGCCGTCGATCAGTTCCGGGTAGTTGAAGTCGTCGCCGGTGTACAAGCGCACACCGGAAGGCAGGGCGGCGCGGAGGGCGACTTCATGGGAAGCGTCCAGCAGCGAAACCTTGACGCCGTCAACCTTGTCCGAGTGCTCGCGGATCAGGCTGAGGAACGTCTCGGTGGCAACAGAGACGTCGTCGGAACCCCAGTAACCGGCCAATGCGGGATCGAACATGGTGCCGAGCCAGTGCAGGATGACCGGCTGATCGACTTCCTGGAGCAGCGTCGAGTAGACGTGCAGGTAGTCGTCGGCGCCGTTGGCGACCTTGGCCAGCGCGCGGGACGCCATGAGGATGACCTTGGGGCCGGCTTCACTGACGACGGCGATCTGCTCGCGGTAGGCGTCGATGACGGCCTGGATTCCTGCTGCGCCTTCGGGGAGTGCAGCGATGTCCAGCTGGTCGGTGCCCGCACCGCAGGAGACGAGGTCGCGGACGGACTTGCCGGCGATGGCTGCGTCACCGGCTGCCACCACGGAAGCGGCCTCGGCGCCCGTGCGCTTGATGAGCTGCTGGGTTGCGGCCCAGTCGAGGCCCATGCCGCGCTGCGCGGTGTCCATGGCATCGGCGACGCCCAGGCCGTAGCTCCACAGCTCGTGGCGGTAAGCCAGGGTGGCATCCCAGTCGAGCTGCGCCGGAGCGCCGGGGGTGTTGTCTGCAGCTACCTCGGGGATGACGTGCGCTGCGGCGTAGGCGCGGCGGGCAGTCAACGGCGCGGTCGGCTTGACCCACGCCGTGGCGGGCTGGAGGCGGTACTCGCGGGTTCCGCCGTCGTTAGTAGGAAGAATCAGTGACGTCATTAGAGGGTGATCTCCGGGATGTCGATGGTGCGGCGCTCGGCCGAGGACTGCAGGCCGAGCTCGGCGAGCTGCACGCCGCGGGCGGCGGAGAGCAATCCGAAACGGTGCTCGCGGCCTGCGACGACGTCGCGCAGGAATTCTTCCCACTGCAGCTTGAAGCCGTTGTCCAGCTCAGCGTTGGCGGGGACTTCCTGCCATTGGCTGCGGAACGATTCGGTGACGGGAAGGTCCGGGTTCCAGACGGGCTTGGGGGTGTGGGCGCGCTGCTGCGCAACGCACTTGTTCAAACCGGCGACGGCGGAACCGTGCGTACCGTCGATCTGGAACTCCACCAGTTCGTCGCGGTAGACGCGGACGGCCCAGGAGGAGTTGATCTGTCCGATGACGTCGTCGCCACCCGGGGTTTCGAGCTCGAAGATGCCGTAGGAAGCGTCGTCAGCGGTTGCCTTGTATTCCTTGCCGGCTTCGTCCCAGCGGGCGGGGATGTGCGTGGCGGTCTTGGCGTTGACGCTCTTGACCTTGCCGATGATGCCTTCAAGGACGTAGTTCCAGTGGCAGAACATGTCCGTGGTCATTCCACCGCCGTCCTCCTTGCGGTAGTTCCAGGACGGGCGCTGGGCAGCCTGCACGTCGCCTTCGAAGACCCAGTAGCCGAATTCACCACGGATGGAGAGGATACGGCCGAAGAAGCCTTCATCGACCAAGCGGCGGAGTTTCACCAGGCCGGGGAGGTACAGCTTGTCGTGAACGACGCCGGCGGTGACTCCGGCTTCCTTGCCGATCTGTGCAAGTTCGATGGCTTCCTGGAGGGTCTCGGCCGTGGGCTTCTCGGTGAAGATGTGCTTGCCGGCGCGCATGGCCTTCTTCAGCGTGGCGGCGCGGAGGCTGGTCATGGAGGCGTCAAAGATGATGTCAACGGTGGGATCGGCGATGACTGAGTCCAGGTCCGTGGTCCATTCGGAAACCTTGTGGAGTTCGGCCAGCTCGCGGATCTTGGCCTCGTTGCGGCCTACCAGGATGGGTTCGACCTGGACTTTGGTGCCGTCCTCCAGGGTGAAGCCGCCTGCGTCACGGATGGGGAGGATGGAGCGCAGCAGGTGCTGGCGGTAGCCCATGCGTCCAGTGATGCCGTTCATGGCGATGCGGATCGTCTTTGTTTCGAAACCCATGTTTTCTCCAGTGCCTTGTGTGCCGGTCGCTGTGTGGAAGCCGGTGCTTGCTCGATATGATGGGAAAGCGCATTCCCGTTGCCATCGATCATGCACCAATGCACGGAGGTTTGGCAAGCGCTTTCCCGCTTTCTGTGAAGAACTGCCATAATTTCCTTAGCGCCAGTCCGGCGCTTGACGAAGAGGAGTCTCCCCGTGGCCGCCAGCACACTCAGCGAAGTCGCCCGATTGGCCGGGGTTTCCCTGGCAACGGCCTCCCGGGTCCTCAACGGGTCCTCGCGCAAGCCTGCCGAGGATATTGCGGAGCGTGTGCGGGAAGCCGCCGACAAACTCGGTTATGTTCCCAACGCCCAGGCCCAGGGCCTCGCCAAGTCGAGCTCAGGGCTGATCGGCCTGGTGGTGCACGACATTGCCGACCCCTACTTCTCGGCCATCGCGCGCGGCGTCCAGGAAGCTGCGCGCCGGCAGAACCGTATGGTGTTGCTGGCCAGCACCTCGGGGACTCCCGCGGAGGAAAAAGAAGCGGTGGCCGCATTTGCCGCCCGCCGCGCCGACTCAATCGTGATTGCCGGTTCACGCTCGGAGCGTGCGGAAGACAAACAGGGCAATGCCGAACTCGCCGCTGAGCTGGACCGGTACTGCCGCAACGGTGGGCACGTTGGGGTAGTGGGCCATCCTGTGGTCGGAGCCAGTGCGGCCGAGGGGTACCACGTGGTGGAAGTTCCCAACGAGGAACTCGCTGCCGGCCTGGCCGGACAACTGGCCGCCACCCACGAGGGCGGTTTCGTGATCATTGCGGGTCCTGCGGGGCTCTACACCTCCGATGACCGTGTGCGCGGATTCCAGCGCGGACTGGCCGACGCCGGACGGCCGGCTGCCGAGGTCATCCGCGCCGGTTTCAACCGTGCCGGCGGATTCGAGGCCGGGCAGGCGCTTGCGGAACGAATCAAAGGGTCCCCGGAGAGGCTCTGCATCTTCGCCGTGAATGACGTCATGGCCATTGGGGTTACCGCGGCCCTGCGGCCTGAAGGGGTATGGATTCCCCGAGATGCCACGGTTGCCGGTTTCGATGACATTGAAACGCTGCGGGACTTCCGGCCGGCCTTGTCCACGGTCCATCTTCCGCTGGAGGATATTGGCCGGCTCGCAGCCGGAGATCCCGATACAGCTCCCATCTCCGGCACGGTGAAACTTCGCCGGAGTACGGAAACCCCGGTGGAATCCCAACCATGACGGTTCCAGCGGAACAGGTGCCCGCCGCGCTGACGGTGATTCCCGCCGTCGGGCGTTCCGGAGTTGCCGGGCATTCCGGCGCGCCTGCGCCTGCCGTTCTGGTGCTGCCGGGAGGCGGCTACGCGAGGCAAGCCGACCATGAAGCCGAACCCGTGGCCGAATGGCTGGCCTCCCTGGGGATCCATGCCTTTGTGCTGCGCTATCCGGTCGCGCCGCACCGGCATCCGGCCCCGCTCTTGGCCGCCAAGCAGGCCATGACGTGGATTCGTGAGGGGGCGCATGGGCTGGAGGTGGATCCTGGCCGGGTAGGGGTTCTGGGTTTTTCGGCCGGCGGCCACCTTGCTGCCACTTTGTCGGTGCAGGTGGCTACCGGCGATCCTGCGGTGGACGCTTCCGCTGCTGTGCCTGACCTCAGCATTCTCTGCTATCCCGTGATTTCCTTTGTGGACGCGGCGCACCAGGGGTCCGTGGACAACCTCGCCGGAACGGGCGCGGACGTCGATGCCCGGGGTGCGTTGTCAGCGGAATTGAGCGTCGACGCCGCCACTCCGCCCGCTTTCCTTTGGCACACTGCCGACGACGACGTCGTACCGCTCAGTCACAGCCTCTCCTACGCGGCTGCGCTTGGACGTGCCGGTGTTCCGGTGGAACTCCATGTATTCCCCAGTGGCGCCCATGGGCTGGGCCTGGCGGATGGGGCGCCCGGCGCCGGGCAATGGACCGGGCTCTGCGCTGACTGGCTCCGGCGTCTGGAATGGCTTGCCTAGCGACGGCTAGTCTTCGGCCAAGGTGATGGTGTGCAGGGTCGCGGCGTCGCTGAGCACGTTGTCAGGCAGATCGTCGACGACGAACTCAAGCATGATGTCCAGGTCTTTGCCGTTGCCGCGCAGGATGTCGGCGACCGATCGCCAGAGCAGCGACCGTTTCCGCAACGGAAAGCGTTCGGCCGCCGGGCCCCAGGAGAAACAATGCACGCCCACGACGTGGGGGAGGGCTTCGTGGAGGGACTCCAGCGCCTGCTCGTCGGAAAGTCCGACGGCGGGTTGCCAGTAAGTGCCGACGTTGGCGTGGTCTACACGCTTCAGCAGCTCCAAGGTGGTGGCGGGAGAGTCCGTGAGGGTGTTGCCGTGGTATTCGAAAGCGATGGTGACACCGCGTTTCGCGGCGAGGTCGGCAATGCGCTGCGTGTCGCGGACTACCGAGTCCCAGTGCTCCCGGCCGGCACCAGCAGAGCCGATTTCCCCGGCCCAGACCCGCACCCGCGGAGCGCCTGCGGCATCGGCGAGGTCGAGAATGGACCCGAAATCCCCGAAGGCGCCGCATCGATAGTAAGAGCCAAGCGACAGGACCGTCATGCCGGCGGTTTCTGTTGCGGCCTTGGCGTACAGTGCCGACCCGGTGTTGCTGACATGTACGTCAGTGCCCCACTCGATCCCGGCCAAGCCCGCTTTGGCGGAAATCCGGACTACCTCGTCGATCCCGAGGGATCGCAGGGTCACGGAACAGATGCCAGGCGTGAGGTCAGCCAGTATGGGGTGGTTGGTCATGGCTCCACGATACCGGGAATGCGCTTACCCGTTAAGCATTGTCGCGTGTTGAGAGCCGGGCCGTCCCTCACAAATGCAGCCAATAACGCCGGATCGGTTCCGTAACAGCAAGTTCGGGGGCGAAGCTCTCGGGAGGGCGGACACTCTCCAAAACTCCGCCGCATGCCTCGATGGTGCGTGCCGAGGCCACGTTGGGTTGCTTGCAGGTCACCAGCACCCGCTCAAGTCCGAGGGTTCGCCCCTCGTCCATGGCTCCGGCAAGGGCAATCCTGGCCAAGCCGCGCCCCCTTGCGCTTGGCCTGATGCCATACCCAATGTGCCCGCCGACTTCTGTCAGGTATTCGCTGGCCAGGGAATGCCTCAGGCTGGCAGCGCCCAAATATTCCGTATTGTCGGTGACCCAAATGGTGGTCTGGTTTGCCAGCCCTTCGGGCGGTGAAAAATCCGCCCTGGGCATTTGATGGAGCAGGTCCACCCACTGCGAGAAATGGCCCTCTTCGCGGAGGTCGAGGTCGTACCGTGCGGCCAGGAATGCTGCAGAACCGTCCTGGTCGAGGGTTCCCCACTCGTCGTAACTTTCCAGCCAGGAGGCGTGGAAGCTTGATGACGGCTGAGTGAGCTTGGCGTGGGTCATTGGGTGAGCGTACTACGGCCGGGGTTCAGGCCTCGGAGGTCGTGGCCCCTTTCGGCGTCCTGGTCGAAGGGCGGGCAGGGTTCCGTTTCCGGACCTCCCGCAGCACGATCTGCTCAGGGCAGACCGTGGAAAGGAAGTCCCCCACTGACAGTGCGAGGCGTTCGCCCACGAGTGAGTAGAGAATGCGGTTGGCATCCCGCCGTTCCGTGACCAGTCCGGCCTGGCGCAGCACGCTCAAGTGCCGGGAGATGGTGGGTCCTGTGGCGTTGAACCGCGCAGCGATCTCGCCGGCGGCCAACTCGCCGTCCTTGAGGTCTTGAAGGATCTGCCGCCTGGTGGGGTGTGCCAAGGCTGCGAAGATATCCGATGCTGCATCTGCCATGTTTGCAATATAGCACAATAGCTATATACAGTTTAGCTTCATTGCTAATAAGCGAAGGAGCAAGAATATGCGTGTGGCCATTACCGGCGGTACCGGCTTTGTGGGGCGTCACCTCGCGGAGCGGCTCGACAGGCCGGACACCGTCATCATTTCGCGGCGGACGGGGACCGCAATTACTGACGTCGATGCCTTGGCAGAGGCCTTCGCGGGGTGCGACGTCGTAGCCCACTGCGCGGGGATCAACCGGGAAATAGATGGCCAGACCTTTCAGCGTGTCCACATTGAAGGAACCAAGGCAGTCATTGAAGCCGCCCGGAGGACGGGCGTCCAAAGAATCGTCATGCTGAGCTTCCTCCGGGCCCGTCCGGATTGTGGGTCGGCCTACCACGAGACCAAATGGGCTGCCGAGGAGCTCCTGCGGCAGTCGGGCATCGAGTACACGATCATCAAGGCAGGGATGATCTACGGCAACGGCGACCACATGGTTGACCACGTAACGCGTGCTGTACGCAGCTTTCCTGTCTTCGCAACGGTCGGCTTCCGGGAGCGGACTGTCCGGCCCCTCCCTGTGGAAGAGGCTGTCGATACCCTGATCGCGGCGCTTGAAGGTCGCGTGCCCACCCCGACCGTCGCCGTCGTCGGAGCCGAAGAGCTTGAGCTTGGCGCAGCTGTCCGCAGGATCGCCCGGGTGGCCGGTGGCTACCCCGTCTACGTCCGCGCCCCGATCTGGTCGATCCGCGCTCTGGCGCAACTGACCGAGTGGATCATGGTGGTACCACTCGTGGCAAAAGCCCAGGCGCAGATGCTCGCCGAGGGGGTCAGCGAGCCCTCACCGTACGCACCGTGGCTTCCCGTGGAGCTGCGTCCCAGGCTTCCCTTCGACGACGAACGCATCCGGGCTGCCGTGCCGGAAGGCCGCTTCGGACTGGACGACCTGAGGGTAGTGGGGTGGTGGAACGGGCGCCGGGGCCGGAGCCGGGCGAACCGRTCCGGCCACTAGTTCGACTTGCTCAACGTCCGCCCCATGATCGCCTGGGTGAGGGCGTCGATGACCTCCGCGTTGGCGAGCGGGTTGCGGATCAGAGTGAAGTCGACGTCGCCAACCTGTGGCAGGCCGAAGCGTTGGGTGATGACTTTCAGGTCTTCCGGAACCAGCGACGCCGGCATCACGGCAACGCCGATTCCTGCCCTGACTGCCGCCAGTACGCCACTGATCTGCTTGGTGCTGCACGTGATCCGCCAGGTACGGCCTTCGGCCTCCAGGGCGTCGATGGCAAGTTTCCGGCTGAGGCTCGGTGCCGGATAGGCGATGAGGGGGACCGGGGCGCCCGGTTCAAGGACGGTCTGCTCCACGCCGACCCAGGCGAAGTTGTCATGCCGGACGACGGTGCCTTCCTTCGCCCCGGCCACCCATTTGACGAACACCAGGTCCAGTTGCCCGGCGTTGAGGCGTTTATAGAGCTGATCGCTTTGGCTGACAGTGAGTTCGAGGTTGATCTGCGGGTACAGCTGCCGGAATTCGCGAAGGATCCGGGGCAGGCCGGTGATGGCGAGGTCGTCGGCAGTGCCGAAGCGGAGGCGCCCACGCATGGCCGAGCCGGAAAAGTAGCGCGCGGCGGAATCGTGGGCCGCAAGGATGCTGCGGGCAAACCCGGCCATCGCATCACCGTTGTCAGTGAGTCTCACTTCGCGGGTGTCGCGGGCTACGAGGACACGCTTGGCGGCGGCTTCCAGCTTGCGGACGTGCTGGCTCACCGTCGGTTGGGCAAGCCCAAGCCGTTCTGCGGCCTTGGTGAAACTCAGGGTCTCTGCGACAGCCAAAAAGGAGCGGAGCTGGACGGGATCGAACACGGAACTCCTCTAAGCGCAGGTCAGCGCCGGGCCGGAGTATCGCGCCGTTTTCGCTGGCACTGCAAGCAGCTCATTGCGTTCCGCAATGCTAGTTATAGGCGCAATACGCTTCCATAATTGCTGCTGGCAACCATAGCGTTAAACGCATCCCACCGAAACTCCCATCCGAGGACTACTTTTGGCACCCCCACCGCCTTCAGCGGCAAATGTCAGCCAGCCCGTCATCGATTCCCTGTCCGCTCGTCCCTCGCCGGACGCAAACCAGCCGGACACCGTCACCCAGCCACTCGCCGTCGTGAGTGAGAAGCTGCCCTGGCGGCATACCTTCATCTCCTTGAAGGTCCCCAACTTCAGGATCTTCGCGATCGGCCACTTCATCGCGGTGATCGCCATCTGGATGCAACGCATCGCGCAGGACTGGATGGTGCTCCAGCTTTCCGGGTCCGTCACCGCCGTCGGTATCACTGTGGCCCTGCAGTTCATGCCTTCACTTTTCCTTGGCCCGTGGGGCGGCATGATTGCCGACCGCTTCGCCAAGCGAAAGATCCTCATCATCTGCCAGTCGGCAGCAGCGGTCCTGGCGGCCCTGCTGGCCGTACTTTCCCTGAGCCAGCGCGTCGAGGTCTGGCACGTCTACGTCATCGCACTGGCGCTTGGCTTCGTCACGGTCCTTGACCAGCCGGCCCGGCAGGTGTTCGTCAACGAACTCGTCGGACCCAAGTACCTGCGGAACGCCATCAGTGTGAACTCCACGACCTTCCAGCTCGGCGGCTTGATCGGCCCGGCGCTGGCGGGAGTGCTGCTCACTGCCGTGGGCGCCGGTTGGGCCTTCGCTGCCAATGCTGTGGCCTGCTGCTCCACCGTGACCATGTTGCTGCTGCTGCGCAAGGACCAGCTGCATCTGAGCCGGCCCACGCCGCGCAAGAAGGGCATGCTGCGCGAAGGCCTCAACTATGCGCTCAGCAAGCCCACCATCTACTGGCCGTGGTTGATGGCCGGTTTCGTAGCGGTTTTCGCCATGAGCCTGCCAGTGCTTCTGGCCGCCTTCGCGGACCACGTGTACGACGCCGGTGCCGGAGGCTACGGCTTGCTGAACGCCATGGTTGCGCTTGGTGCACTGACAGGTGCGGTGGCATCCACCCGTCGGAGGCAGCTGCGGTTGCGCTCGGTGGTGACCTCCGCCGGGTTGTACGGACTGATGCTTTGCGTGTCCTCGCTCATGCCGTCCATGGTGTGGTTCAGCGTCACCATGGTCTTCGCAGGATTCTGGTGCCTCATGTTCCTCACCGCTGCCAACCAAATGGTGCAGACCAGCTCCAACATGAGCATCCGGGGTCGCGTCATGAGCCTCTACCTCGTGGTGCTCATCGGCGGGCAGGCCATCGGTGGTCCCATGATGGGCTGGCTCGCCGAGCACCTCGGCCCGCATCTGGCCATCCTCGTGGCCGGTGGGGTTCCGGCCATCGCAGCGGCTGTGGTCGCCGTCGTACTTGCCAGGAAGTCCTCCCTGCACATCAAGGTGGACCTGCGCGACAGGCGGCGGGTCCTGCGGATCGTGCAGGAACCGCAGACGGCTTAAGAAAACGGCTTAAGTAGATGAAGCGCCCCCGGCAACCGGGGGCGCTTCATCTGCGTGGGGCTATCGTGCCAGAAGCTGGGCCACCGGCAGGTGCGGGTACTCCGGGGAGCGGCCCTGGAACTCAAGGATGTCCGGATTGCGGATGACGCCGTCGCGGATTTCGATGGCACGCGAGATGGTCTCGTTGGCATCCCACCCGTCCGGGCCCGCCACCACAGTGTCCAGGAAGGGCAGCAGGGCCTCGCTGATTTCCCAGCTGGCCGAGTTCCAAAGATAGGACGGGCTGTGGTCCACCGCGTAGTAGTTGACGTGACCGCCGACGCGGAACATCGGCTCGTCGAACGTGGTGGTCCGCGCCCAGCTGAATCCCATGCCTTCATCGCAGGAAACGTCGACGATCAGACTGTCCGGCTGGAACTCCGTCAGGTCTTCGGTCCGCAAGTACGTCAGTGGAGCGTTCGGGTCCTGCAGGGTGCAATTGACCACGATGTCCGCCGCGGCCAGGAACGGAGCCAAGGGCCTGCGCCCGTTGTCCGTGATGACCTCGCTGAGGAACGGAGCCTTGCTGTCGTGGTCGAACTGCACGATCCGCACCGAATGGATGGGGGACCCGACGGCGGCAACGCCCCGGTTGGTCAGAACCTGGACGTCATGGACGCCGTGGGCATTCAGGGCCGTGACGGCACCGCGGGCAGTGGCACCGAAACCGATCACCACAGCACTGAGCCGGCGGCCATAGTCACCGGTTGAACCGGTCAAAGCCAATGCATGCAGTACCGAGCAGTACCCGGCGAGCTCGTTGTTCTTGTGGAAAACGTGCAGGCCAAAACCGCCATCGCCGGCCCAATGGTTCATGGCCTCGAAGGCGATGAGTGTGAGCTTCTTGTCGATGGCCAATTGAGTGATGGCCCGGTCCTGCACGCAGTGGGGCCAACCCCAGAGCGTCTGGCCGTCGCGGAGTTCAGCGAGATCCTGGGCCTGCGGCTTGGGCAGGAGGATGACGTCGCTGTTGGCGAGCAGTTCCTGGCGAGTGCCGAGTCCGCCCACCAACGATTCGAGCTTGCTGTCCGGGACACCGAAACGCTCGCCGTAGCCATGTTCGAAACGGAGTTGCCGGCGCACTTCCGGGGCTATGCGCTCCAAATGCTGCGGGTGGATGGGGAGGCGCCGCTCGTTCGGCTTCAGCGAGGTAGCGAGGACGCCTATGCTCAGCTGGCCGTTGGCCGCGGTCACTTCTTGTTGCCGGTGGAAGGCTTTGCGGCCTCAGTGGCGGAGGACTCGGAAGCCCTCTTGTCCGCACGTTTTTCCTTGATGGATTTACTGGATTTCTTTGATGCGGTTTGGCGCGGTGATTTGTCGCCCATGATTGCTCCCTAGAGCGGAACCGAAATGGCTCCTGACTCCTGACGATACACCTACCCGGGTTCCGGTGCCCCGGCGCTGCCCGCACGGGCGCGCTGCGGCGGGAGCCGCCGTCGGGCCTTATTGTCACGAAAAATGAACCCCGGATCCAGAAGGATCCGGGGTTCGCTGAGCGGGCGACGGGAATCGAACCCGCGTATCGAGCTTGGGAAGCTAGCGCTCTACCATTGAGCTACGCCCGCGCTGCCCGACGGAAATCAATCGGGCGAGTCCTAGCTTAGCGCAGTTGCGGCGCCGCCCAGGACAGCCACTCCGTCCGGCCGAACGTGCCCCGGCAGGTCCTCATTTGAACAGCTTCATTGAGCCCCAGCCGTTGCCCACTTGGCGTTGCGGACCCCAGACTCCGAGTCCCAATCCGTAGTCCACCAAATACCCGTCCACGGTCTGGGCGGTAATGCTGCGTGTACCTGGACCTGACAAGCCGAAGCCAGGCACCAAGGCCTTCATGGTTCCCCACCCCGAGCCGATGGTGCTTGGCTGACCTTTGAAGCCGCCAACTCCATTGCCTGGGTAACTGAGCAGAAGTCCGGAGGATGTGGTGGCCAGGATGTCGTTGGCGCCGTCCGCGTCCCAATCGGCCATGGTCAGCCCCAGTCCCGCCCAGCCGGTTCCGATGTCCACCCGGTAAGTCAACGCCCGGCCGGAGGTGTTGGGGTAGTAGCGCAGGCCGCCGTCGGGGAAATACCCCACGACGCCCGGGTAACCCTGGTCGCTGGACCACTTGCCCACAGTGATGGTCATGGCGTCCCAGTCGCCCGTGCCCACCACGATCTGGGTCGAGAAAGCGCCGCCGGGCCATCCCTTGAACAGGCCCAGGGTGCCGTTGTTCCATTGCGCCAGAAGGTCATAGACGCCGTCCGAATCCCAATCCACCACGAACGCCTGCTTCAGTCCCGTCCAGTTGGAGCCAATCTGTCCAGGAACGCCGTAGCCACCTCTCGGCAGCGCGGGGTAGCGAAGCAGCCGCCCGGCAGCGTCCGCGGCCACCAGGTCCGCGCCCGAGGTGATGCTGGCATGGACGCTGGGGTTTCCGGAGAAATACTGTTCCAAAGTGGCAAAGCCACGGAGCTTCATATCCGTTGCCAGATCCACTCCGACGTAGCGCAGGTGCCACGGTTCGTAGCTGTACCCGGTGATGTTGGTGTAGCCGTTGGGGTACCGGACGATGAAACCGTATTTGTACGCGTTCGCTGCCACCCACATGCCGGCGGCAGTGTCACCGAAGCAGGTGCTGAGCCCACACGAACCGTTGGCATTTCCGACATCCACGGCAAGACCGGTTTGGTGCTCACTGTAGCCCGGCCTTGCCGAGATCAGGTCCGCCTGCGCCTGGCCGTAAAGGTTCACATAGGACGAGTACACCTGTTGTTGCTGGGCGTAAGAACGATAGCCACTCACGACCGCCAGCCCGCCGGTCCCGGCATCCGCCGCACCCTGGAAAAGCCCATTGAGCCACGCTGCAGCTTCGGCCCGGAGATACTGTCCCGAGCCACGCGCGTTCACCAGATCTGCCGGGGCATAGGTGGCAGGGTTCAGGGGGCGGGACTTGTTCACAAGGACGGACAAGTTGGCAGGATCACCCGCGGGATCGAGGCCAGGCAGCGGATTGGCGGTCGAAGGCACCTGCGCTTTTACGGCGGCGGCGTTCACGACGGCGGCGCGGTGGGCCGTGACTCCGGCTTCGGAAACGTACCGGGTCGCCTGAGCCGTGGGTGCCGCGCTGGCCGGGGCTGCCGCGTCGGCCGCGGGAGCGAGGGCGGCCGCCAGCACCAGGGCGAGGAATACAGCGCAAGCCGCCACCCGGCGTCGGGCGTTTCTTGGTGTTCCCGGTCGGTCTTGAACCTGCATGACCCCCCCCAGTGGAATTGTCCAGCGGCTGGCACTCTACCCGGCCATGGAAGGCGTGTCAGCAGTGCGCGGGAAAAAATCGGCAGGTAACCATTCGGTCAAGGCTCGGAAGTCGTGTGTCGTCACCGCACCGGGCTGACTATTCTGAACTTGTTAGCTGCTGCGTATGGGGAACCCGGCTACGACATTTGAACCGTAGGCCGAGAGAGGTTTTCCGTGGCATTCGCAGCCAATGAAGTGGTGATCAGTCGGGACGCCATGACCGTTTACGGTTTCCTCATGGACGGGATGAACAACTCACTCTGGCGTTCAGACGTGCGAAGCATCGCGCTTAGATCAGGCGTTCGCGGCCAAAAGGGTGCGTTGTACCAGCAGACCGTCGCCGGACCTGGTGGCCGGCCCATCGCAGCCGATTTCACCATTACCGAGGCCCGCCCCGGCGCGGAAGTCCGGTACGCCGTCGTAGCGGGACCCGCCCGACCAACCGGCGGCTACTACCTCAGCACCGAAGGCGATACCACCCGGCTGCGCTTTGCCCTTGAATACCATCCCAAAGGTCTGCGCAAGCTCATGAACGGGATGATCCAGAAGGCCCTGGAGGTTGAAGTCGGCCAGTTGGAACGGCTGAAGGCCGCGATCGAATCCAGCTCCTAGCTGGCGAACCTCAGCCCGCCCCAACCATTGCCAATCGTCACCGGCGTAGTGAGGCGTCCCGAGGTCAGGTCCCAGTACTCCACCATGCCATTGCGGTCCAGGCCCGCCACGCCCACCGAGCCCGGTCCCATGAGGCCACTCAAAGCCCGCAACCCTGTGTAGTCCGTCCACGCGCTGCCCACTACGGGGCGTGATTCCTGTTTCGGTGTACCCAGGCCGCTGCCCCGGTACAGGCGCAAGGTGCCGTTCGGCTCGGTGCTGAGCAGGTCCTGGAAGCCATCGGCGTTGTAATCCACCATGGTCACCCGGACAGACGGGTTGCCGGTGCCAATCGCAGACTGGCTGCGGATGTAGGCCAAGCCCGTGTTCTTGTACAGATACAGGTTGCCGCCCTGGTCCATGGCGACGATCTGGGGAAGCCGGTTGTTGGCGCACCACGTGCCCACCGAAATGTTCAAGGTTCCCCAGCCCTGGCCCAAGACCACCGGATCCTTGAAACCGCCCGTTTGAAGGCCCGGATACACCAGGAGCGCCCCGTCCAGCCGTTGATAGAGCAGGTCGAAGACCCCATCGCGGTCCCAGTCCACCACAAACAGCTCCTTGAGGCCCACGAATCCGGCACCAATCCGCTTGCCCAGGCCAAATCTGCCGTTACCCCAGGACGGGTACGCAACGACGGAACCGTCGGCGGCGATGGACACCAGGTCGGCAGCACTGCTGATTGCCGCGGCACTCAAATCGACCGTTGGGGGTTGGTGCTTGGACCCTGGTTCGCACACCGCCACAGGGTCAGTGGGTGGTGTCACCGTTCCACCCGGGCTGGTGGTGGTTCCGGCGGGCAACGTTGTGTAGCCGAAGAAGTTGACCACGCCCCACAGCGTGTACCGGGTGGGCGTCGTCTGCCAGTTGCCGTCCGTGTAGGTGATGCCGATACCCATCACATTGAACCTGGGGTCCCGCAGCAAAGCATCGTGGCCCGGGGAGCCCTTCCACCACTCCACAAGTTGCGCCGCGTCGCGGTCCCAGCGGACTGCAATGACCTCCCCCGCTCCATTGTTCGGATTCATCGCCCGCGGGTCCGTCCAGAAGTTGGGCCGGTGCTGGATCACCTCACGGGTAGCGATGTTGTTTGACCACTCCTGCGCCAGGTTGGCAACCGTGGCGTGGTACTTCACCGGAGCGAGGCCCAACGATGCGCGGTAGCTGTTGATCGCATTGAACACCGTGAGGATCGCTGCGCTGTTGTTGTCGGGGAGGAGCGCCAAAGCGCCGTCTTGGAGATTGGGGTCGTGGCCCGGAGCCTTGCCGGGGAACGGGCTGGGGGAGCCGGTGGCGGGGGTCGCGCCGGGATCGGCCGAGGGGGTTTGCGTTGGCGTTGACGATGGTGTCGGCGTCGGCGTTGGCGTTGGCGTGGCTGTTGGTGTTGGCGCGGCTGTTGGCGAGGGCCCTGCGGCCTCGGCCGTCGGCGTCGTTGCGGCGGCGCCACTGTCTGCCGTCTCTTCCGACGTCGGCCGCGTTTCGACCGGCGGGGTCGTGGTACCAGTGGCGCTCGGGCTGGGATCCGAGGGATTGTCCGGTCCCCATGACGGTCCGATTTCCGGCACGGGAGGCGGTGTCTCGAAAACCGGATCGACGGCGATCGGCCCGCCATCCGAGGCAGGATCCCGCGCGGGAGGAGGTGTCAGCGTTGCTGGCGCTGCAGGCGTTGCGGAACTGGAGGACCCATCGACGGCGGGGGTCGCCACTGCAGGTGCGGGAGCCGCCGTCGGGCTTTCCTCAGGTGCCGACAACCCGGACGGGACACTGGACGATGCTGTGGTGCTTGCGCCGGGAACCGCCTCCGTTGCCGGCAGGATCTGGCTTGATGCGGCCATGCAAAGCGCCAGCGCGCCAGCCAACACAATGGCGGCAGGCGCTGCCAGTTTGTTCACAATTACCCCGCGGATGCTCGTTGCCCCCAAGTACGGGCGCGGCTTTACCTGTCCGGGAACTATAGTCCCATGAGGCTGTCCGGACAATGCGTTCGGTATTTGGGGTATTTTTGATGACGTGCTGATCTCTGACCGCGACATACGTGCCGAAATAGACTCCCAACGGATTGTTCTTGAGCCGTACGATCCCGCGATGGTGCAGCCGTCTTCCGTGGACGTGCGTATCGACCGGTTCTTCCGGCTCTTCGACAACCACAAATACGCGCACATCGATCCCGCCGAGGAGCAGCCCGAGCTGACCAGGCTCGTGGAGGTGGAAGGTGACGAACCCTTCATCCTGCACCCTGGAGAATTCGTGCTGGGTTCGACCTACGAGACCGTCAGCCTGGCCGATGACATTGCCGCACGCCTGGAAGGCAAGTCCTCCCTGGGGCGCCTCGGCTTGCTGACGCACTCGACGGCAGGGTTCATCGATCCGGGATTCTCCGGACACGTGACGCTGGAGCTCTCCAACGTGGCCACGCTCCCCATCAAGCTCTGGCCGGGCATGAAGATTGGCCAGCTGTGCTTCTTCCGCCTCACTTCCTCGGCTGAGCACCCTTACGGCTCCGGCGAATACGGCAACCGCTACCAAGGACAGCGCGGCCCGACCGCCAGCCGCAGCCACCAGAACTTCCACCGGACGTCCATCTAGCCCCCTTTTGCGCTGAGGGGTGAGCTTTGGGCTCTTTGGGTGGCTCCTTTTGCGCTGAGGGGTGAGCTTTGGGCTCTTTGGGTGGCTCCTTTTGCGCTGAGGGGTGAGCTTTGGGCTCTTTGTGAGGGGCGTTTTCGGTTGAGATCTTGCTCCTCGGCGCGCGCTGAGTGCGGCACTATTCCTCCACACTGTGGGTAACCGCCCAAAGGACGACCAAGGCATCCCAAGGCGTGCAAACAATGGCTGATGAGGTTGTCTCCGCCGCTTCCGCCCCATCTCCAAGGTCGCTCGTTCACCCTGGCCGAGCAACGTGCGGCCGGCCTTCCGGATCATCGTGCCTGGAACAGCGATCTCCAGGTCGCCAGCAGGGGCATCCGTGTTCCCTGGGGCGAGGAGCAAGACCCCGCACACACCGCGAGGCTCCTCACAGCAGTGAGCGATGGCGCGATTTGCTGCCATGAAACGGCCGCGATGCTGTGGGGGTGCCCGCTGCCGTGGGATCGGCAGCAGGATTTCCTGATTCATCTGACCCGCACGGACGGCGCCTTCAGGCCGCAGCGAAAGGGTGTTCGTGGCCATCGGATGGTGCTGGGCGAATTCGACGTCGCATTCATGGACGGCATTCCGCTGACGAGTCCTTCCCGGACATGGCTGGATCTCGCCGCCGTGTTGCCGTTCGAAGACCTGGTGGCAGCGGCCGACCATTTCATCTGCAGCCAGACCAGAAGCTTTGGACACAATCGGCTTCCATTCTGCTCAATACAGGATCTGAGGAATCAAGTAGGCAGACATGCGGGCGCACGAGGCATCCGGAAGGCCCGGGCCGCGCTGGAACTCGCGCGCGTTGGCGCAGATTCAGCCCCGGAGACGCGTCTCCGCCTGGCGATCGGCCGCAATTTCCTGCCGGAACCGACGTTGAGTTACGTGGTTTTGGATGCGTGGGGCCGCGAGGTTGCGTGGCCGGATCTCGCCTTTCCGGAATACAAGGTTGCGGTGAATTACGACGGCGTGCATCACCTCAGCGCCGCCCAACAGGAATCCGACTTACGGAGGGAGGCGGCACTCGCTGCAAACGGATGGATCTCTGTCGTCATTACTGCCAGTCATGTCCAAGAGCACGGCTATGACGGAGTTGCCCGTCTTATTCGGGAGGCTCTCATAAAGGGTGGGTGGGCATCGAGGAGGTAGCTCTCGAGGCTTTCCCAGAGGGTTTTGGGGTGGGATGTCGCCCCTCGGTGAGGGGTTTGGGGTGGGATGTCGCCCCTCGGTGGAGGCGAGGGGTGGCGACGTTACGCCGGTGCGCGGTCCGTGGTCCGGGGTGGAGCTTTCGGGGTTCTGCGGATGGCCTTGACGACGGGTTCCACGAAGCGGGCGGCCAGCGGACCTACGATGGCCATGATGAGGACGTAGGCCGTGGCCAGTGCGGCGAGTTCTCCAGGAACCGCCCCGGAGGCGACAGCCAAGCCGGCGATGACGATGGAGAACTCACCACGGGCAATAAGCGCAGCGCCCGCACGGAACCGGCCGGGCATCGCGATACCGGCCCTTTTGGCAGCCCAGATCCCCGTGAGCATCTTGGTGGCGGCAGTCAGCACCGCCAGGAGGAGGGCCCAGCCCAGCACAGGGGGAATTGAGGTGGGGTCGGTGTTGAGGCCGAACGCCACAAAGAAGATCGCAGCGAAAAGGTCGCGCAATGGTTCAAGGATGCGGGTGGCATTGTGGGCGGTAGCGCCGGATATGGCGATGCCCAACATGAACGCTCCCACGGCTGCGGATACCTGAAGGGCCGATGCGATTCCGGCCACCAACAGGGCGAGTCCCAGGACATTGAGCAGGAAGACCTCGGAGTTTTCGCTGTGAATAGCCTGCGAGACCCGATGCCCGTGCTTGAGGGCGATCACCAGCACTACCGTGACCACTGCCAGTGCAATCCCCACCGTCTGCAGTCCGCCCAGGAACCCGACGCCGGCAAGGATGGCGGTGAGAATGGGCAGGTAGATGGCCATCGCGAGGTCTTCGAAAACCAGGATGGAAAGCACCACAGGCGTTTCGCGGTTACCGATTCGGCCCAGGTCGGTAATGACCTTCGCGGCGATGCCGGAAGACGAAATATAGGTGACACCGCCCATGACGATGGCCCCTACAAGACCCCAGCCCAGCAGGACGGCAAGGCCTGCGCCCGGAAGGAAGTTGAGCACGAAGTCCATGACGCCCGCTTGCCAGGACCGGCGAAGGCCCGTGACCAGCTCTGAAGCGGTATATTCCAACCCGAGCATAAGCAGCAGGAGGATGACGCCCATCTCGCCTGAGAGATGCGCGAACTCGTGCATGCCATCCAGCTTGACCAAGCCCCCGGCACCGAAGGCCAGGCCACCCACGAGATAGAGGGGAATGGGGGACATGCCGATTTTGCCCGCTAACCGAGCCAGGAGGCCGAGGCAGAACACGACGGCCCCCAGTTCAATGAGGGCTAGTGCGAGCGGATCCATACCCGTCAGCCGTTGCGGAGGATGTCGGCTGCCGAGTCAAGTCCTTCCTGGGTGCCGACCGCTACGAGCAGATCACCGGTGTGAAGTACGACGTCGGGCGCCGGCGAGGGGACGACCTCACCTTCGCGCATGATCGCCACGATGGAGACGCCACTGCGTGTGCGGATTTGGGCCTTGCCCATGGCCTGGTTCACGAATGGAGAATCAGCCGTGATGGAAAACTGTCGTGTGACGATACCGGGGACCTCGCGGTGCGCCTCGGCCAGGCGCATGGCGATGTGCTGTCCGCCCAGGAGGTTCCCCAAAGTCGAGGCTTCATCCGCCGTCAACGGGATGGAGGCCTGGCACGTATCCGGGTCATCCCACGTCGAGACGAAAAGCTCGGTTTCGCCCTCGCGCAGTTCCACCACGCCAATACGGCGGCCGGAGGCCGTCACGAAGTCCTTCCGGATGCCAAGGCCCGGAAGTTCGGTCTCATCCACGTTCATAGCTCCACCCTAAACTCTGTTGAACCGGTCCGGTACGTTGTTGACGCCCAACCGGCCCTATGTAGTTAACGCTCTGGTACGACTGCTATTTCCACTTTGGCCGGTGGCTTCACGGGCAGAATGACAAGGAGTCCCGCCAGGAGCACAACCATGATCCCCAGGATGCCCCAGCGTTGGGCTTGCCCGGCGGCAACGAGCGGTGAGGCGATGGTGATGCAGAGTGTGAACAGCGTGGGGGCAAGGAAACTGACGGCCCTTCCCGTTGTGGCGTACAGGCCGAACAATTCGCCCGATTCTCCAGCCGGGGCAAGCCTGGCAAGGTAGGCCCTGGAAGAGGACTGGGCGGGACCTACGAAAAGGCAGAGCAGAAGCCCGAAGACCCAGAACGTTGCAGAACCGGGCCATGGGTTGCCGAAGAAGACATAGTCTTCGTTGCCGAGGACCAGGATGAAGGTTCCCGCGGTCAGCAGCCCTATCAGGGACAGGATGATGACAGCCTTGGGGCCGATCCTGTCGTCCAGGAAACCGCCGATCACAGCACCAACAGCAGCCACGACGTTGCCGAAGATGGCGAAGAAGATGACTTCTTTGAGCTCGAAACCGAAGGTGCCCGCCGCGATCACGCCGCCAAAGGTGAACACGGCGGCCAGTCCGTCGCGGAAGATGGCGCTGGACAGAAGGAAGTAGATGGTGTGCGGACTGGTCTTGTAGATGGCCCCGATACGCCGGATCAGCAATCTGTAGGAGGCGAAGAAGCCCAAGGATGAGGTGTCCTTCTTCACGGATACCTCAGGGACGGCAAACATCACGGGCAGGGCGAAGATAAAGAACCACAGGGCTGAGAAAACGGCGACCAACCGTATGTTGAGCGAGTCCTGGGTGGAGGCTCCGAACCAGTCGAAGGAAGGCTGGACAAAGAGCTGCAGGACCAGCAGAAGCGCCACGATTCCGCCGAGGTAACCCATGCCCCAGCCGAAGCCGCTGACCTTGCCAATGTTCCGGGGTGTTGAGATCTGGGCCAACATGGCGTTGTAGTTCACGCCGGCAAACTCGAAGAACACATTGCCCATGGCGATCAGGCAGACACCCAGGAGCAGGAATTCCGGCCGGGGGAAGACGAAGAAGCACAGTCCCGTGAGCAGCGCCGTCGCGGCAGTGTTGACTCCAAGCCAGAGTTTCCGCCTGCCCCCGGCGTCGGAACGCTGCCCGGTGACCGGTGCCAGTAACGCGATGGCCAGGCCGGCAATGGCCAGCGCGGCACCCAAAGCGGCAGATGCGGCGTCTTCTCCGCCGAACGCATTGGACGTGAGGTAAACCGTGAAAACAAACGTCGTCATGACCGCGTTAAAGGCAGCCGAACCCCAGTCCCAGGAAGCCCACGCCAGGATTTGCCCCTTTTTTGAGGCGACGGGACCCGTGGCGAGCTCGGATGTCGGGTGGGAGGCTTCGGGAACTGCGGCCGCGTTCATAGTGTGAATGCTATAGGTGCAGGGAACGCTGCGCGCGGATGACAGACCGCGTTGTGAACAACCCCGGGTGAACAGCGGGCGGAGCGGAAAAGTGGCCAAAAACTGTCCTGGCCCCTTGATAAACTAGGTAAACCGAACCCAACGTATGACCGCCTGCTCCAACTTTTGACAATTCGTTCCTGACTTTGCGGAGAAAACAGTGATCACAGTTCTCGCCATCACCTTTGCAGCGGCAACTGTGGCGCCCTTGATCTTCCGCTCACTTGGACGAAATGCGTTCTACGTGCTGGCCGCCGTCCCCGCAGCCGCTTTCGTCTGGTTGGTCCTCCAGTACGGCCCCGTATATTCCGGTGGCGGCATAGAGGAAATCCTGCCGTGGATTCCGAGTCTGCAGCTTGAACTCGCCTTCCGCATGGATCCCTTGGCGTGGGTCATGTCCCTGCTGATTCTGGGTGTCGGTTCGCTGGTGCTGGTTTACTGTGCCCGGTATTTCAAGAACAAGGATCCTGGACTGGGCGGTTTTGGTGCCCAGCTCCTGGCCTTTGCCGGAGCCATGTTTGGCCTTGTGACCTCCGATGACCTGCTGATGCTGTTCATCTTCTGGGAACTCACCACCATCCTGTCCTACCTGCTCATCGGCTACGCCCGCACCCGTTTGGCAGCCCGCCGGTCAGCCCTTCAAGCGCTGATGGTCACCACCGCTGGTGGCCTGGCGATGCTCGTAGGCCTGATCATCGTGGGCCAGGCCGCAGGCACCTACCGCATTTCCGCCATTCTGGACCAAGCCGGGACGCTCATAAGCGGACCCATGCAGGGCGCCGTGACCACCGCCGTCGTACTGATCCTGGTGGGTGCCATCACCAAATCCGCACTGGTCCCGTTCCACTTCTGGCTCCCCGGCGCGATGGCGGCTCCGACGCCGGTCAGCGCCTACCTGCATGCGGCGGCCATGGTGAAGGCCGGTATCTACATCGTCGCGAGGCTCGCTCCGGGTTTTGCTGCCTCGGAATTCTGGCTGCCGGTGGTGCTGGGACTTGGTTTGGCTACCATGCTTGTTGGCGGCTACCGCGCGCTGCGGCAGACCGACATCAAACTCATCCTTGCTTACGGCACCGTCAGCCAGCTCGGTTTCCTGACCATGGTGGTGGGGCTGGGCCGGCCCGACGCCGCGCTGGCCGGTTTGGGGCTGCTGCTGGCCCACGGCCTGTTCAAAGCTGCGTTGTTCCTGGTGGTGGGCATCATCGACCACCAATCCGGAACGCGCGACATCCGCAAGCTCTCCGGCGTCTTCCGCTCGTCCCGCGCCCTGGGCGTGGTTGCAGCGATTGCCGCCGCATCCATGGCCGGTGTTCCTCCGCTGGCAGGTTTCGTCGCGAAAGAGTCGGTCTTCGAAGCGTTCGTTCACTACGGAACCGGCCACGACGCCCCTGCCTGGGGGATCTGGATCCTGGTGGGCCTTGTCATCGGCTCGATCCTCACCTTCGCCTACAGCGCCCGGTTCATGTGGGGAGCCTTCGCCGTCAAGCCCGGCGTGGAGCCCACCCCGTTCAAACCGATCAAGCCCGCCTTCCTCGCCGCCCCCGCCATCCTGAGCCTGCTCACCATCGTGTACGGGCTGTGGCCCGCGCCGGTGGACACCTGGGTCCAGCCTTACGCCGCGCTGTTCGCCGGCGGACCGGACGCCGTCGACGCCGGACACCTGGCTTTGTGGCACGGGTTGACGCCTGCTTTGGGCCTGACCGCGGTCACTTTCGTGCTGGGTGCGGCCATGTTCTACGGACGGAACCTCGTTGCCCGCGCCCAGGGCCTGGTGCCCGACTGGGTGGATGGCGATCGCGCGTACCAAAACACCATTGGTGCCTTGGACGATGTGGCCGTCTGGGTCACGGGCCGCACGCAACGTGGTTCGCTGTACTTCTACCTGGCGGTAATCCTGACTGTCGCCTTCGCGGTTCCCTTGACTGCCATGCTCATGGCCAACAAACCGCTGCCTGACGGCATCTACTTCATCGACCCCAACTCACCCCTGCAGCTGGTGGCAGGAGCCGGAATCGTAGTGGGGGCGCTGGCCGCAGTTCGGGCCAACAAGCGCTTCCTCGCCGTGCTCATGGTGTCGGTCACCGGTTACGGCATCGCCCTCATGTTTGCCCTTCAGGGTGCCCCCGATCTGGCTTTGACGCAGATGCTGGTGGAGACCATCGTGCTGGTGGCCTTCGTGCTCGCGATGCGGAGCCTTCCTGCGGAATTGCGTGACAGGACAGGCGGCCGGCTCAGGGTGATCCGCGTGATCATCGGTGCGGCTTTCGGCATCACCATGATCTTCGTTGCCATCTACGCGATGGGGGCCCGCGTTGCTACTCCGGTTTCCCTGGACTTCCCGCGCCTGGCCTACGAAGGCGGCGGCGGGCTGAACGTGGTCAACGTGACCCTCGTGGACATCCGCGCCTGGGATACCTTCGGCGAAATCTCGGTCTTGGCGATCGCCGCCACGGGTGTGGCGAGCTTGATCTTTGTCCGGAGCCGCGGTGACCGCATCAAGACCTCCGAGGCCGTACCGGAAGGCAGCGTGGGGCGCCGTACCGGCGTCGAACGTGATTCCCGGGCCGGCGCCACGCTCGCCGTCGCCAAGAAGTTCACGGATGTTACCCGCGACGCCTGGCTCGTGGCGGGCCGTACCCTGGCCCCCGAGCGGCGTTCGATCATTTTCGAAGTCGTCACCAGGCTCATCTTCCACTCGATGATTGTCTTCTCGATCTACCTCCTCCTCGCAGGACACAACCTGCCGGGCGGCGGGTTCGCCGGCGGCCTGACCGCCGGGCTCGCACTGACCATCCGCTACCTGGCCGGCGGACGGTTCGAGTTGAGCGAAGCTGCGACAGTCAGCGCCGGAACACTTTTGGGAACGGGACTTGCGACGGCGGCAGCGTCCGGTTTTGTCCCGTTGTTCCTGGGCGGACAGGTCTTCCAGAGCGCGATCATCGAGTTCTGGCTGCCCGTCTTCGGAGACGTCAAGTTCGTCACGTCCACCATTTTCGATATCGGCGTGTACATCGTGGTGGTGGGATTGGCGTTGGACGTCCTCCGCAGCCTTGGTGCCGAGATCGACGAACATTTTGAAGGCAAGGGCGCGCCCCTCACCGAGGAAGAGGCAGCCGAGCAGGCCGGGGTGTCGCAGGAAGCCGGACTGGCCCAGGAAGCTGCCCAATCCGTCGCGTCCGGGAAAGGTACGGCATGAGCATCAACCTGACCCTGCTGATCGTCATGGGCGTCCTGTACGCCTGCGGAATCTACCTGATCCTGGAACGCAGCCTCACCCGCGTGCTGCTCGGGCTGATGCTCTTGGCCAACGCCACCAACATCCTGATCCTGAGCACCGGAGGGTATGCCGGCCTGGCGCCCTTCTTCACCAAGGAAACCAATCCGGATTCCTACAGTGATCCGCTTCCGCAGGCACTGATCCTGACCTCGATTGTCATTTCGTTCGCGGTCACGGCATTCATGCTCGGCATCATCTACCGCACCTGGGTCCTGGCCCGCCAGGACGAAATCCAGGACGACCTCGAAGACGTCCGCGTGGCAAAGACCCCCAGCTTCGACGCCGAGGACGACGCAATCGTGCCCTTGGAAACCTCGGAGTTCGCGGTCACCCCGTCCAGCACCTCGGACAGGAACCACCCGGAAGCCACAGAAACCCCCAACACTTCATCAACGCAGGAAGGAGGCAGCGCGTGAACCTCGCAAACCTGTCGCCGCTGGCTGTCCTCCTCCCCATCCTGGGCGCCGCGCTGGCGTTCCTCCTGATCCGGCACCAGAGCGCCCAACGGTTGGTCAGCATCGGCATCCTCAGCACCACGTTGCTGCTGGAATGCCTCCTGCTCTTCTCCGTCTGGTCCGGGGGCACAACCTCCGTCACCCTGGGCGGTTGGCTGCCGCCATGGGGTGTGGTCCTGGTGGTGGACCAGTTCTCCTCGCTCATGCTGGTGGTGTCCACAGTGGTGAGCCTGGCGGTTCTGGTCTACGCCACCGGCCAGGGCATGGCCGACGGCGACCACGAAGCTCCCGTGTCGATCTTCCACCCCACGTACCTGATCCTGGTGGCGGGAGTCTCCAACGCCTTCCTCACCGGGGACCTTTTCAACCTCTACGTCGGCTTCGAGATCCTGCTGACAGCAAGCTACGTGCTCATGACCCTCGGCGGGACGGGTCCGCGTATCCGTGCCGGCGTCACGTATGTGGTGGTCTCCGTAGTGTCATCTGTCCTGTTCCTTATCGCCATCGCCATGATTTACGGGGCCACCGGCACCATCACCATGGCGGATCTGGCCATCAAGCTGGCAGAGCTGGACCAAGGCACGCAGAACCTGCTGCATGTGATGCTCCTGGTCGCCTTTGGGATCAAGGCCGCCGTGTTCCCCCTGTCCTTCTGGCTTCCTGACTCCTATCCCACGGCACCGGCCCCCGTCACTGCGGTGTTCGCCGGGTTGCTGACCAAAGTGGGCGTCTACGCCATGGTGCGGACGGAGACCCTTTTGTTCCCCGGGGATACCCTCAACGTTCCCCTGATGGTGGTGGCGCTACTAACCATGGTTGTCGGTATTCTGGGTGCCCTTGCCCAGAGCGACATCAAACGTCTGCTGTCCTTCACGCTGGTCAGCCACATCGGGTACATGGTGTTCGGGCTGGCCATGAGCTCCGTAGCGGGCCTGGGTGCGGCAGTGTTCTACGTTGCCCACCACATCACCGTGCAGACCAGCTTATTCCTGGTCACGGGACTCATAGAACGCCGGGGAGGCAGCTCCTCCATTGACCGCTTGGGCGGCCTGGCCAAGCTGTCGCCGTTGCTGGCGTTGCTGTTCTTCGTACCGGCCATGAACCTGGCGGGCATTCCTCCGTTCTCAGGCTTCCTTGGGAAGCTGGGTCTTCTGCAGGCCGGCGTGGAGCTCGGAACCCCACTGGCGATCGTGCTGGTAGTGGGCGGCGTGGTCACCAGCCTGCTGACGTTGCTGGCAATAGCCCGTGTGTGGAACAGGGCGTTCTGGCGCAAACCAGAGGATGCCGAGTACCCGGATCCCGTGTTGATGACCCCCGGCAACGTCGGAGTACTGCCGCGGACCATGGTAGGTTCCACTGCGGCGCTGGTGGTGTTCGGGGTGGCGCTGACAGTGTTCGCCGGTCCGCTCTTCCAGGTTGCGGACGGTTCCGCGGAGATCATGCTGGACCGCTCGGCCTACATCCACTCGGTACTGGGTGACTCTGTCGAGGTGCCCCCGCTGGCGCAGAATGGCGGTACGAAATGAGCCGCAAGCCGATCTCGTTCCGCACGGAACTGCCGCTGCTCATCTGGCTGGTCATCGTATGGGGTGCGCTGTGGCGTGACTTCAGCCCGGGCAACCTGCTTTTTGGCGCGCTGATTGCCGTGCTGGTGGCCAAGTTCTTCTACCTCCCGCCTGTGGAGCTCAGCGGCAGGTTCAATGTCCTGCGTGCTGTTCCGTTCGCCCTGATGTTCGTCGCGAAAGTGGTGGCAGCGAGCTTCCTGGTGCTGTACCTGGCGGTGGTCAAGGGACCCAAGGTGCGCAGCGCCGTCGTCGCTGTTCCGTTGCGAAGCCACTCGGACCTCATGGTGACGGCTACAGGGCATGTCATCTCGCTGATCCCCGGCTCGCTGGTGGTGGAGGTGGACCGCTCCACCTCCACGCTCTATTTGCACGCGCTGAACATCTACGAAGAAGCGGACATCGACAAGATCCGCCGGGAGACGCAGAACATTGAGGCAGGGCTGATCCGCATCATGGGAACGCGGGAAGAAGTCGAGGCCCTGAAGGCAGAAGCCCGGCCCGGCATGGAAGGGGCAACGCTGTGAAGGAATTTGTTCTGGTGGCCACGGCGGTGATCCTCAGCCTCGCCGCTGCAGGTGCGATCGTGCGCATCGCGATTGGCCCATCTTTGCTTGACCGCGTCCTTGCTTCCGATGTCCTGCTGGCCATCCTTGGTGCTGCCCTCGCCATCGACATGGCCGTGAACCAACACCTCAACAACCTGATGCTGCTGGTGGCCCTCGCGGTGATCGGTTTCATCGGCTCCGTGACGGTTGCCCGGTTCGTGGCCGAGCGAAGGGAGCAAAGCAATGAGTCCTGACGCCACCGGAGTGGACTTGGTCATCGACATGGTGACCGCAGTGTTCCTCATAGTGGGCGCGCTGATGTCCCTGGGTGCCGCGATCGGCTTGCTGAGGTTCCCGGACCTCATGAGCCGCATGCACGCAGCCACCAAGCCGCAGGTGTTGGGCTTGTTCCTGATGCTCGCAGCGATCGGCCTGCAGATGCGTACTTGGTGGGTGTGGCCCGTCCTGCTGGTGGCGTGGATTTTCCAACTTCTCACCGCGCCGGTGTCCGCCCACATGGTGGGGCGCTCCGCGTACCGGACCAAACACGGGCACCGCGAGAAGCTCACCAAGGACGAACTCGAAGCCGTGGTCCAAAGGGCCGCCGCCGGCCAGGAGCCCTCCGAACCTTAAAGCAACGCGGGGTCACTTATGGCCCATTACCCCCATGGGGATGGGCCATAAGTGACCCCGCGTTGCTTGTTGGGTGATGCTTAGACGATGTCCTACGACTTCGCGAAGCGGGCAATCGCCCGCTGGGTGCCGCGGCTGGCAAGGACCTGGATCAGCGTGCTCACGAAAGCGGAAATCAGCGCGAAGGTCAGAGCCGAGCGGAGGCTCGTCTCCATGTCATCGTTGCCTGTGGGCGGCTTGTTGCCCGTGGCCTTTTCCCAGCCTTTGTTGACGAGTTTGGTACCGACAAAGCCTGCACCGAGGCTTACCCCGGCGCCCAGCAGCTTGAAAAAGAGGTTCATGCCACCAGCCTAGCTGCACGGCACGGCTACCCGCGGTTTTCCCGCTCCTTGAGAAACGCTGCCAAGGACCCGACCGGAGCCAGAACCGGGACGACCGGGTGCTCGGCGGACCACACTGCCTCTACGGAATCGAGGACAGCGATTTCCTTCAGCAGATAGTAGGTGGGTGGCATCAGCTTCAACTGCCCTGCGGCTTCCGCTTCCAGGACTCCGGACACCGGCATCCACAGCGACTGCCAAGCCTCCGTGGTTTGATGCCGGGGCTGCGCTTCCGGTGCCGGCTTGGCCACATAGAAGTAGGTGTCGAAGCGCTTGGGCATGTCTATGGGCGTGATCCAGTTGGCCCAGGGTCGCAGCTCTCCGGGCTCGATGGCCAGCCCGGCTTCTTCCTGGACTTCGCGGATTGCTGCCGTGAGCACCATTCCCGCGTTCCTCTCCGCCAACGCTGTGTCCGCGGAAATCGAACTCTGCGCCCAGGACAACGCATGGCTGCGCAGCAGTTCCCCGGGGTAGTCCCAGCCGGACTGATCCACAGCGTCCACCCGGCCGCCCGGAAAGACCACCATTCCTGCCGCGAAGTCCATGGTGCTGACTCTGTGCTGGACAAATGCCTCTAGCCCCGAGGGGGCGTCGCGGAGCAGAATCACGCTGGCAGCGAGGCGTGGCTCGGCCACGGGTGCGTGGGAGCCTGGAAGATCCGTCATCAGGCCATTCTTGCAGGTGCGTTGTGGGGCCTGCTGTGCGTGTTTAGGCGTGGGGATAGGGCGCAGAGTGGGCCTCGCAACGCACCCTCGTTTGTTGTGGGGCCTGGTGTGCGTGTTTAGGCGCGGGGATAGGGTGCAGAGTGGGCCTCGCAACAGGATTGTGACCGCGGCCCAGAGCCGGCCGTACGCGGAGGTGTAAACTGAACCCGCCCATCAGGGCAGATTTGATAACGACAGGGGAGCGCCGCCGTCGGACCTTGCAGCGATGCAGGAGACGCGAGGGCGCTGAGAGTGCGGACAGCCGCAGACCCTCGAACCTGATCCGGTTAGTACCGGCGCAAGGGAGTCGAGCTTCTCAGAGTGTCCGGAGCCGGACGGCGCAAGCCAGGCGGATTCCGGGGAGCACTTTCCCCTCCTGTAACCTCAGGAGGCAGAAAAATGACCACGGTAAACGTGAAGAAGACCAGTTATAGCTGGCGTGTTGTAGACATCGTGGTGGCGGCCCTCATCGCCATCGCCGGCGGCGTGATCTTCTGGGCCTGGTCCCAGGGCGCGGCACTGGTATCCATCCCCATGAATGCGGCGTACCCGCCCCTTACCGGCCTGATCGCCGGTGGCTGGATGATCCCCGCAGTCCTGGGCATGCTCATTATCCGAAAGCCCGGCGCAGCTCTTTTCTGCGAGGCCGTCGCAGCCACGGGTGAGCTCATCATGGGTTCGCAGTACGGCACCACGGTGCTCATCTCCGGCATCCTCCAAGGCCTTGGCGCCGAGCTCATCTTCGCCGCGTTCCGCTACAAGAAGTTCAACCTGCCCACGGCACTCCTCGCGGGCGCAGGCGCGGGCCTCTTCTGTGGCCTGAACGATTCGTTCCTGCCCTGGGGCTGGAATATCGCCTACGAGGCCATCGACAAGCTGACATACATCACCTTCACCACCATCTCCGGTGCAGTGATCGCCGGCGGACTGTCCTGGATCGCCACCCGCGGTCTGGCCACGACGGGTGTCCTGAGTTCCTTCGCGTCGCGGAAGGCCGCTTCGGAGCCAGTCTTCAACTGATGCCTGCCACACACAGCGGCACGGTCCGGCCTGCCGCCATCTCCGCCGAGGGGTGGGGATGGCGGCATGCCGGCCGGGCCCAGCCTGCCATCCAGGGCCTTGACCTCCGCATTGAACCGGGGGAACGCGTCCTGTTGCTGGGCCCTTCGGGGGCCGGCAAGTCCACGCTCCTGCACGCCCTCGCCGGGGTGCTGGGGGACGAGGAAGACGACTCTGACGAGACCGGTTCGCTGCTGATCGACGGCGTTACCCCCCGCGAGCAGCGTGGCCGCGCCGGGCTGATGCAGCAGGATCCCGAAACGCAGGTGGTTCTCTCCCGGGTGGGCGACGACGTCGCCTTCGGCGCCGAGAACCTTGCCGTGCCGCGCGAGGAGATCTGGTCCCGGGTGCATGAAGCGCTCGACGACGTCGGCTTGCGTACCGCATCAGGCGGCGGTTTGGCATTGGACCACCCGACGGCGGCACTTTCCGGGGGACAGAAGCAGCGCCTCGCGCTGGCCGGCATTTTGGCGATGCGGCCAGGCTTGATCCTGTTGGACGAACCCACGGCCAACCTCGATCCTGCAGGGGTCCTCGAGGTCCGCGACGCCGTGGCCCGCTGCCTGGACAAGACCGGCGCCACGCTGGTGGTGGTGGAGCACAGGGTGTCCGTGTGGAAGGACCTGGTGGACAGGATCGTGGTCCTGCAACCCGGTACCGCAGGCCCGCAATCAGGCACCCCGGGAGTCCTCCTGGATGGTCCGCCGGAGCAGGTCCTCACCCAGGCGCGCTCCATGCTGATGACGGCGGGCGTGTGGGTTCCCGGCTACGTTCCCGCCACAAGGGCGCGTGCCCGGACGTCCGGGACAAACGAACTCCTCCTCGCAGCACAGGACCTGGCCGTGTCCCGGGAAAAGCCCAGGCGGAAGCGCTTCCGAACCATCCCTCCGGTTCCGGTGCAGAGGGACATCACCGCCCAGGTCCGTGCTGGCCAGGCGTTGACCATTACCGGGCCCAATGGTGCCGGGAAGTCCACTTTTGCGCTGACGTTGGCCGGCCTTCTGGCGCCGGTGGACGGCATGGTGAGCGCCGGCGTCGACCTTTCGGAGGGGGCGGGCATCGACCCGTACAAATGGAAGGCCGATCAGCTCATCTCCAGGATCGGCACGGTCTTCCAGGAACCGGAGCACCAGTTCGTCACGGGCAAGGTCCTGGATGAGCTCATGTTCGGTCCCAGGCACCTGGGCCACGGCGGGGAACGCGTGGACGAATTGGTGGAGCGGCTGAGGCTCTCCCATCTGGTGGATGCCAATCCCTACACCCTGTCCGGCGGTGAGAAACGCAGGCTTTCAGTGGCTACGGTGTTGGCGGCGCACCCGAAGGTACTCGTCCTCGATGAGCCCACCTTCGGACAGGACGCCAATACCTGGGCCGAACTGGCCTCGTTCCTCTCGGAGTTGCTGGACGCCGGTACCGCCGTGGTTTCCGTGACCCACGACCAGGAATTCAGTGCCGTACTGGGCGGGACGGAACTGCGGCTCGGGCCGGTGTCCCAAGGTGAGACGGCCCCCCAGGAAGCGGGTGCGGTATGAGGGACGCCCTGAACCTGCGCGGCAACCACGCACTCCTGACCCGGGCAAACCCGTTGGCGAAGTTCGTGGCCGTCTTCCTTATCTCCCTGGTGCTGGCCCTGTCCATCGACTGGGTTTCCGCGTCCACGGCTCTCCTCGCGGAACTGGCCCTCTTCCCCTTGGCCGGCCTCACCCTCCGCCTTCTCTGGCAGCGCGCCTGGCCGCTGATCATCGCGGCGGCGATAGGGGGCTGGAGTACCGCGATTGTCGCCGCTGACAGCGGCGCAGTACTGCTCGACGTCGGACTCTGGTCCATCAGCGAAGGTTCCCTTGAGCTGGGGCTCGGCTTCATGCTGCGCGGTTTGGCGATCGCCCTCCCCGCGATCCTGCTGATGTCCTGCACCGACCCGACGGACCTGGCGGACGCACTGGCCCAGAAGGCAAAGCTGCCGCACCGATTTGTCCTCGGTTCCCTTGCCGCCATGCGGCTGGTGGGCCTCATGGCGGAGGAGTGGCAGACCATCGGCATGGCCCGGCGCGCCCGCGGTGTCGGCTCGCAGGGAAGCCCGATCCAGCGCCTCAAAGCGACGCTCGGACAGAGCTTCGGGCTGCTGGTCCAGGCCGTCCGGCGGGCTTCGCGGTTGGCCGTGACCATGGAAGCCCGCGGTTTCGGCGGGGGACAACGGACGTGGGCGCGTGAGTCCACGTACTCGCTGATGGACGTCTGGGTGGTACTTGGCGGCGTGGCCATAGCCGGAGGCGCCGTCCTCACGGCTTTGGGCGCCGGAACGTGGAGCTTCGTGTGGCGTTAGCGGGCCGGTAGCTCCTGGATTTCGTCGAAATCTGCGCGGGTGAGGAAGCCGAGCTGGGCCTCCTTCTCCTCGAGCTGGATGATCGGGCCGAGTTCGAAGCACGTCGCTTCAAGCCGGCGCAGGGCTTTGGCGTTGCGTGAGTCTGGCTCCACGATGATCCGGTCCTTGCCCGGGAGCGAGAACATGTACCTGATAAGGGAGGTGCCGAGCCTGGGGGTGAAGTGCGGAATGGGGCGCGTTGCCGGTGCCAGCAGCAGATGCATCCCGATGTCCGCCTCGCGGGCGGGGTAGGCCTCGCCCACGGGATCGTGCAGTGGTTCGTATGTCTGGAACAGGGCCAGGGGCTCGCCGTCGAGGAGGGCCAGGAAAGCGTGGTGCGTGTCCAGTGAGTCAAGGAATCCGTAGATTTCCAGCACTTCCTCTTGGGACTTCTCCGTCATGCCCCAGAACCTGGCGCGGGGTTGCTTGACCCATTCGAAGATGAGCCCGATGTCTTCGCTGGGGACCAGCGGGACAAGGCGCAATTCACCCCAGCCTTCGAGGTTCTCGGAGTAGGCGGTGGTGCGGACAGAGAAGTCCTGGGTGGCGGTGCTCATGTGTTCCTTCGGTAGGCGGGTGTCTGGTGTCAGTTCGGGTCTTTGGCCAGGGCGGACCAGTCCGTGGTTACAGGGACCATCCGGCCTTCGCTCCAGAGCGGGAGCTGGTCCGCGAAGTGGCTGTGGCCGGGCGATCCGGCGGCGCCGAAAGGCACAATCCACCGGCTGTTCTCCCGGCAGTCCAGGTCCCAGACGTAACGGGCCACAGGTCCGCGGAAGCTTCGGTCGTCCACTCCAGGGAGGCTTTCGGTGCTCAGCACGCAGCCGGTGTCTCCACTGAGGGCGGCTGTGGGCGCCGCAGCGGCAAGGGTTTCGGGGAGCACATGGATTGCCAGCAGCGTGTGCCGGTCACCCCAGGACCCGCCGTCCAGCAATGCTTCTTCCAATGCCGTGGCTTCCAACGCCGCCGCTGCCTCCACGGAGACGGCGATGCCAAGTTCGGAGCCGCGGGCCAGCAGGGTCTCCAGTGCGAAGCCGATGCGCGATGCCACGGACAACCACGGGCCAAACAAGGGGGAATAGCCGCTCGGGGTGTTCAGGGGAGCAAGAGCGGCATGCCGTCCGAGGCGCTGGACCAATGCACTGCGCCAGGCAGCGAAAACGGCCGCGGGATGGCTGCCGGCGTCCATCCGGCCATCCCACGCCAACAGCTGTGATCGTAGTTTCCTAGCCTCGTCGGACAGCCCGGTTGTCTCCAGTGCAGCCAGGATCTTCCGGAAGAACGGCCACGGACCGAGCAACGTGTCGGTATGGATTCCCTGCATGGTGTCGCCGGACAGCGTCCCTGCCGGCGCGGACTCCAGCAATTGTTGGATGCGCAGCGCCCGGTATGAGGGGGCGAACTCCATGGCCACGGCGTCCCCACCACCGGCTGCCCGATCGTTCGCGCTGACGGCAAACTGCCGGACCTCGGTGCGGGGCAGCGCAACATAAGGTCCTTCCCAGGCATGGCGTGGTGACAAGGCCGGTGTGGGCAGCCGACGGTTCGCCGGGTTGCGCTGCGGAACCAGTCCGGCGACGAAATGCCTCACGGCCCCGGATGAATCCGCCGCCACCACACTGTTGACGGGCTCCACCCATGCATCGAATGCAGCTTCAACGTCAGCGACGCTCCGGCTCCTCAACAGCGGCAGGAGGGCCTCAAAACCCAGCCGCCCCTCAACCCGCGCGGGAAAACGCAGGCTCAGCGCACCGCCGTCGGGCATTTCCGAAATGACGGGGCCGCGGGCAGTCTCGATCACCTCAACGGTCACCGCGTCGCCACCGCGGACGCTGATGGTCTCGGTACTGACGACGGCGGGTTCCCAACCTTCCGCTCCGTGCGCCTCGATGCGTTCGCCATTGCTGTCGGTGATCCGGCGGAGTTCTTCCAGAAAGAGGTCCTGGTAGTCGGCCATCGCATTCGTGACGGCCCAGGCGGCATGGCCTGTGTGGGCGAAGTGCGGCAGCCCTGGCACTCCGGGGAACGCGAAGCCTGCGACGTCGAATTCGGGGCAGGCCAGCCGCACCTGCTGGTACACGCCGGGCAGTTCCATAAGGCGGTGCGGGTCTCCGGCGATCAAGGGCAGGCCGCTCGCAGTCGTGGAACCGTGGGCGGCCCAGGCGTTGCTGCCGGACCAGACTGGAGCTTCGATGCTGAACAGGTCCACTGCATCTTCCCCGAGAGTCCGCGCGACGTGGGCGCGGAACAGCTTGTTGGGAAAGGTGGAGAAGAGGATGTGGTGCACCAGGAAGACTCCCAGCGGTGTCCACGGAAGCCAAGGCTCAGGGGCGCAGCGGGCTTCGTCGAACTCGGGACCGCCACGAAGGCCGTCGGCGAGGGCCTGGTTGATGCCGGCAACGTACTGTCCGCACCAGCGTTGCGTTTCGTGGGGGAGTTTGTCGAAGCAGCGGCGCGCGGTGTCATCGAGCCGGGCCTGCCGGGCGAACCGGTCCCAGACCACGGCGTCGGGCCCCAGCACTTCGGCGACTCGGCCTTCTGAACGCCAGCGCTCCAGTTCGATCTGCCAGGACCGGTCCGTCGCGGCGTTCCGGCCTTGGAGGAAGGCGAGTTCGTCCGCGGAGTCAGCCCACAGGTGCGGGATTCCCCAGGTGTCGCGGTAGGTTCCGGTGCCGCCTGCCGGGGCGGATTGTTGCGTCAGGGCAGGCGTCATGATGTCAGGCCGCTTTCGAGCTTAGGTTAGGCTTACTTAAGTTCAAGATAAATGGCTTTGGCCCCGGGCACAAATCGTGGGCCATTCGTGAAGGAGTGCTGCTTGAAGCGCAATTGGGAAGGTGTCGTCCTGAAAGTCATGGGCGCCAAGGATTTCACCCTGCAGGTCACCGCCCGGGAAGAAATCACCCCCGACTTCCTTCGCGTGCACGTGCGCGACGGCGGGCTCCTCAAGGCCAGCGGCCTGCACCCGACCATGTGGATCCGCCTCTGGTTCAACGACTCCGGCAAGGCCCACCAGCGCGCCTACACCCTGGTCAACGCGGATCCGGAGGCTGGCACGTTCAGCATGGACTTCGCCATGCACCGCGGGGTGGCAGCTGATTGGGCCCGCACCGTCCAGGCCGGCGACACCATCGACGCCACAGTCCAAGGCAGCTCCTTCGCGTTCCCGCAGCCCGCGCCGCGCCGCATCTGGGTGGTCGGCGATCCTGCCTCACTTCCGGCCATCAACTCGCTCCTGGACGCGCGGGGACCGCACAGCACACCGGTCACCGCCTGGCTCGAATACCAGCACGACGCCGACACCACGCTCGCCGTCCGGACGTCCGGCGACGACGTCGTCACCTGGATTCCGCGCAAACGCGACGGCGCCTCACTGGTTGAGGAAGTCTGCGCGGGGCTGGCACCACAGGCCGTGTCAGCGACGGATGACTTCTTCTGGGTCGCATGCGAGGCATCCAGCACCCGTGCCATCGTGAAGCACCTGAAGAAGGAACTCGGGGTGGATAAGCATCGGATTGACGCTTTGGGGTACTGGCGGGCATAGGGAACTGAACCCACCGCCGCAGTGAGCGGCCCCGATGAGGCGAGTGCCGCCGTCGGGCTATATATCGCACAATACGGGTAGGGTGTGACGTTTGCCGCCTAAACGGTGTTTTGCTAGCCACTTCTAACTCACTTGTGATATTTCTTGGTTATGACGCAACCGACCGCAGAACACGTAGGCCTCCTGCTCCGCAACGCCCGCGGCGAAAAGGGCTGGACGCAGGGGCAGCTGGCTACTGAGCTGGGAACCAGCCAGAGCGCCATCGCCCGGATGGAACAGGGCAAGCAGAACCTGAGCCTCCGGATGATCGAACGCCTCGAAGCGATCTTCGGCCGTTCCATCGTCAAGGTGGGCAAGCCCCAAATGACCCACCTGCGGGTGGAAGGCGGCCGTACGCTCTCCGGAGAGGTGGACGTCAACAGCAGCAAGAACGCCGGTGTGGCCCTGCTGTGCGCGAGCCTGATCAACCGCGGCACCACCACGCTGCGCCGCCTGGCACGTATCGAAGAGGTCAACAGGATCGTCGAAGTGCTGACGTCCATCGGCGTGGAATGCACCTGGCTTAACGGAAGCGATCTGCGCATCCGCAGGCCCGAGGTCCTTGACCTCGAATCAATGGATGTGGACGCCGCCCGCCGGACCCGCAGCGTGATCATGCTGCTGGGACCGCTCCTTGACGAGACCAGTGAATACCTTCTTCCCTACGCCGGCGGATGCGATCTCGGAACCCGCACCGTTGAGCCCCACATGCAGGCGCTGCGCCAGTTCGGCCTCGAGGTTGAGGCGAAGTCCGGTTTCTACTCCGTCACGGCCCCCGCCGCCGACGGACACCACCGTTCGTTCGTACTGACCGAACGCGGCGACACCGTCACGGAGAACGCCATCATGGCAGCCGCGCACCGCGAAGGCACCACGGTCATCCGCAACGCCAGCCCCAACTACATGGTCCAGGACCTCTGCTTCTATCTGCAGGGCCTTGGCGTGGATATCCAGGGTGTGGGCACCACCACGTTGAAGATCACCGGGCGGCCGGCCATCGACGTGGACATTGAATACTTCCCGTCCGAAGATCCCATCGAAGCCATGAGCCTGATCACTGCCGGAATCGTGACCAACTCGGAAGTCACCATCCGCCGGGTTCCCATCGAGTTCATGGAGATCGAGCTGGCCACGCTGGAGCAGATGGGCCAGAAGCTCGAGATCTCCGGCGAATACATGGCACGCAACGGCCGCACGCGCCTGGTGGACGTGACAACCAAGCCCTCGGAGCTGCATGCGCCGCAGGACAAGATCCACCCCATGCCGTTCCCGGGCCTGAACATCGACAACCTGCCCTTCTTCGCCGTGATTGCCGGCAACGCCGAAGGACAGACCATGATCCATGACTGGGTCTACGAAAACCGGGCCATCTACTTGACAGAACTCAACAAACTCGGCGCCCAGGTTCAGCTCCTGGATCCGCACCGGATCTACGTCAACGGACCAACCAAATGGCGGGCAGCAGAAGTCGGCTGCCCTCCGGCCCTGCGTCCCGCTGCCTGCCTTCTCCTGGCGATGCTTGCGGCCAGGGGTACCTCCGAGCTGCGCAACATCTACGTGATTGAGCGCGGTTACGAGGACCTGGCCGAACGACTGAACACCATCGGCGCGAAGGTGGAGTACTTCCAGGACTGATGCTGACGTATTTGCTGGATCATCGGAGCTCGCAGCAACGGAAAAGCCCGGAATTACGGGCCTTCCGGATGCTGCTTCGGGCGATGATCCAGCAAATACTCTGTCATCGCCCATCCCGCGGCCTTCCGAGCCCAAGGCACGCCCGGATCTGGCCCAAGACCAGCTCCGGAGAGTTCCAGATTTGCTCGGGGGCGAAGCTCAGGACGCGGTAACCCATTGCCTGCGCCGCGTTCAACCTGCCCATGTCCTTTCTCCAGGCCTCCCGTGAACTGTGGAACTGATAGCCATTGACCTCCACAATCAGCCAGCCGTCAATCAGGGTGTCCACCCGGCCCACTCCTGGGATTTGGACCTGCCGTTCAAAGGAGAGTCCCGCCGCCTCAAAAAGCAGGCGGGCACTGATCTCCGGGACGGATTCAGACAAACCGTCGGCCTTGCGCAGTCGTTTCCTCGCATTCCCGAAGTAGTTGGCCCGCAGTTCGCCCTCCAGGACGTCACGGGGAACTCCCCGGTTTTTCATAGCGGACTGGGCCACGGCAATGGCGTCAACGTCCGGCAGGCACGTGAGAGCGYGAATGACAGTGTCTTCCAGCGAGGCAACTGGAACGTAGGACTCCGAGCCCAGCCTGAGACCTCCGTGCCGGATAAACCCCCGGCCTCTGTTGTGCTTGGTTGCCAGATGCAGTCTTCCCGGTTTGTCTTTAAGCCAGAGGCCATAGCGGGCAGCTGCGCTTGCGCATGTCAGAAGTCCGTTGTTTACGAGGGCAGAGACAAACTCCGTATCTGCGGAGGGCAGAGCCCATATGCCATGCCGCGGTTGATAGGCCCCCTCGAGCTTCCTTAGGTCCGCCGGGGTGTGCCCGTGGGCCTTAAGCAGCCCTACCTTGGCTACTCCACCTACTGACGACAAGAATTCGAATGCGTTCATGCCTTCAGTCAGCCACGGACTGGTCCCTCCCCAGCCCGGAAACTTCGCCTATGTGGACAAATCTGCTGGATCATCGGCCCCGGCCAGCTTGCTTGGCCGGCTAATCCGCGGGTCCTCTCCGTTTCCACGGACGATGATCCAGCAGAATCTCTTTGCGGCAGGCCAAACTGCCAGTCCCACCCTGTGTTCTGGAGGCCACCCGTGACGCAGAATGGAGCATGCGGACTTTCGGGGTCGAGGAAGAACTGCTCATCGTTGATCCGGTGACGGGCATGCCCTTGGCTCTCGCGGACGCGCTTCTGGCCGGCTACGAGGAACCTGCCACGGAGACCGGACTGAGCCAGGAGCTCAAGCTGGAGCAAATCGAAACCCAAACGCGGCCGTGTCACAGCTATGCCGAACTCCTGCAGCAGATTCGCCGGGGCCGCGCCATGGCCGATGAAGCTGCCCGGCGGCACGGCGCAAGGGTTGCAGCGATCGCCACTTCACCATTGGCCTCGAACACGCACACCACCCCGGATCCCCGGTACGCCGCGATGCTGGACCACTTCGGCATCATCGCCACCGAGCAGTTGACGTGCGGTTTCCACGTGCACACTTCAGTGGAGTCCCCGGAGGAAGGCGTGGTGGTGCTGGACCACATCCGGGACAAACTCGCGGTGCTCACCGCGCTCTCGGCCAATTCGCCCTACTGGCGCGGGCTTCCGACCGGGTTCGACAGCTACCGCACGCAGGCATGGAACCGTTGGCCCACGTCCGGGCCGTCATCGCTTTTTGGCTCGCTCACGGCTTATCGACGCGTGGTGCAGCGCTTGCTTGATACCGGTGTAGTCCTGGATGAGGGGATGATCTACTTCGATGCCCGGATAGCCAGGAACCAGCCCACCGTGGAGGTCCGGGTCGCCGACGTCTGCCTCCGCGCGGAGGACGCGGCGCTGATCGCGGTGCTGGTGCGGGCTTTGGTGGAGACGGCCTCCTTGGAAATGCTCGACGGCGTTGATCCCACCCCGGTGCCGACCGCCCTGCTGCGGATGGCGGGTTGGCGGGCCAGTAATTCCGGTTTGCGGGGAGACCTCCTGGACTTCGGCGATTTCCGGCCCCAGCCTGCCGCTGATGTCGTGTGGGCGTTGGTTGACTATCTCAGCCCGGTACTGGATGACCAAGGTGAATTGGCCCTGGTCAAGGCGGGCATTGCCGGAATTCTGGAGCGCGGCAACGGAGCGCTCGAACAACGGGACGCAGCGGCACGGTACAGCGCCGGGCATCGCGACGGCGGGAACCCGCCCGGCTCCGAAGCCCTTGCCGCCGTGGTCTCGCACGCTGCGAAGGTGACTGTTCGTGGCACCGCGACGGGCGCGTTCAAGGACCCGGTCCCGCTGCTGACCAGAGTGCGGCGGCCTTAGCCCTCGATGTCTCCGATGTTCTCGCTATCCCCGATGTCCCCGGGTTCCGGCCACGCCATCAGGTACGCTCCGACGGCTCCTTCGGTGAGGTAGAAAACAAGGGGCGGGATGTCCTTGGTGGTCGCCAGGACGGTCCCGGAAACCACGGCCATCCCTGCTGCCGTCATCCCCGCCCATCGTTTGGCGGGGGACTTCAGCAGGCTGCCGCCCAAGGCAGCCAAGCCCAGCACATGCAGCCATGAGTAGGCGAGGAACGGTGCATTGGATCCCCGAAAATAAGCGAAACGCTCAAGGTCCGAGGCCCGCCGCGACAAGCTGTAGACGAAGAATGGTGCGCCCGCAAGCAGCGCTGTTGCTGCCGCGGACGCCCACGCTTTGGAGGTCCCTGCCGGTTGTGCTTTCGAGAACGCCATGAAGCCCACCGGGACTGCGACGGTTCCTGCAGCGGCCGCGTGGTGGCCGATCACCCATCCGCGCTCGCTGGCAAGCAGCAAACGCAGGCGCTCTGCGGGGTCGTGCATGAGGTACACGCGGGATCCCGGTGAAATCCCGGCCAACCACACCACCGATCCCGCAACGATGACAGCCCCCGCCCGGCGGTATGGATGCCTCATGCCAGCAAGGTTAGACCTGTTTGAGGGCCTTCTCCAGATCCAGGATGAGATCGTCCACGTCCTCCAGCCCCACCGACAAGCGCACCACGCCATCGGACAGCCCGATCGCCGCCCGGCCCTCCGGACCCATGGCCCGGTGGGTGGTGGTGGCAGGGTGGGTGATCAGCGACTTGGAGTCACCAAGGTTGTTGGAGATGTCGATGACACGCAATCCATCAAGCAGCGCGAACGCGGCTTCTTTCGCGGAGCGGCCGGCGGACGGCGAGAGCTCGAACGTGAGCACTGTGCCTCCGGCTTTCATCTGCTTCGCGGCGAGCTCGTACTGCGGGTGCGACTTCAGCAAGGGGTACTTGACCCAGCTGATGGCGGGTTGCTGCTCCAACCATTCCGCGATCTTCAGGGCCGATGCCGAGCTGTGGTTGACTCGGAGCCCGATGGTTTCCAGGCCTTTGGTCAACACCCAGGCGTTGAAAGCCGAAAGCGATGGCCCCGTGTGGCGCATGAGCTGCTTCACCGGTCCATCGATGAACTCCTTGGTGCCCAGGATCGCGCCACCGAGGACGCGTCCCTGGCCGTCGATGTGCTTGGTGCCTGAGTACACAATCACGTCGGCGCCCAGCTCGCCACAGCGCTGCAGCAGGGGGGTGGCAAAGACGTTGTCGACGACGACAGTCGCCCCAGCGGCATGCGCCAGTTCGCTGACAGCCTGGATGTCCACGATTTCCTGCATCGGGTTGGACGGTGACTCGAAGAAGACGGCGGTGGTCGGCTCGGAGAGAGCCTCACGCCACTGGTCAAGGTCCGGTCCGTCCACAAACACGGTCTCCACGCCCCAGCGCGGAAGGATCTCGTTGAGGATCACGAAGCAGGAGCCGAAGAGGGAACGGGCAGCAACCACGCGGTCACCGGCAGCCAGCAGGGCACCCAGTGCGGTGAACACGGCGGACATGCCGGACGCCGTCGCGAAGCAAGCCTCGGTACCTTCGAGGAGGCGCAGCCGCTCCTGGAAGGTGGCCACGGACGGGTTGCCGTAGCGGGAGTAGACGAAGCGTTCGTCCTCGCCGGTGAAGGCGCGTTCTGCCGCGGCGGCGGATTCGTAAACGAAGCCGGAGTTCAGGAAGACGGGTTCAGCCGTTTCCTGGAAGTTGGTACGGTCAAGTCCACCGCGAACGGCCTGGGTGTCGGGGCTCCAGCCGGCGGCGTCAGGATTGAAAGTCACTTACTCGGTCCCCAGATTCGTTGGCAGGCCACGGTTCTTCCAACCATTGACGGTGCGTTCGCCGTAACGGTCGGGTTCGCCCTCAAAGCCTTCAAGGACGTTGTAGGCGGTGAAGCCTGCCTGCGTGGCGGCGATGGCGGCGGCGATGGAGCGCTGGCCGGAGCGGCAGATGAAGACGAGCTCCACGCCGTCGTCCTCGGGTGCCTGTTGTTGCAGGTCCTCGATGAAGCGGGAGTTCGGGATGCCGCCGGCGAGGTTCCACTGGATGAACAGGGGATCGTTCTCGGTGGCTTTCGTGTCGGGGATTCCGATGTGGGCCCATTCGCCCTCGGTGCGGACGTCCACCAGGATGGCGCCCTGTTCAAGCTTGGCCCACGCGTCTTGCGGGGTCAGGTCACCTGCGTAGCTCATGCGTGGCCCTCGAATGCTTCTTCGTCGTCGGTATCCAGTTCATCAACGGCGTTGGCGACTGCGGCATCGGCGCTGGCAATCGCGGCGGGCAGGACGACGGCCTGCGCGACGATCACGTCGGTTCCGTTGAACGTGGCGGCGGGGCTGCCGTGCAGTACGTACCCATCCGCCAGGGCGTTGGTGATCCGCTCACAAAAGTCGCGGGTATCCGGGCCTGTTATCAGGCGGTAAGAGAGTTTTTCTTCAGTGGGTTCAGGCATTGCTGGTGCTCCTCAGTCACGCTTGCAGTTCGAGTTGTCGATACGCCGAGTAGTCACCTGAGGCACCCCGCCGGAGAGAGGGTTGCCGACCAGCAAGTCAGGGCTTTGCGCTGGTTCTCATTACTCAAGAAAAACGTAGCATTCACGACGACGGCCCGCACGGCGGCCGTCGTCATGTTGCGTAACCGGGCGGTACTGGAGTACGGGTCCAATTAAGACGTCCCGGGAGCATAATTGACGCAGTACGACCCCCTGTAACTTCGTATGAAATCAGGTCGCGGTGAACGGACAGAGCAGTTCTACACTCAAGCCCATGCTGCATTTTGGTTGGTTCGTGGGGCACGGTTTCGGGGTGCAGGGCTGGGGCACTCCGGGCTACAGCCTGGGGTACGACTGGAAGAAGCCCGCCCTGTACCAGGAGGCCGTGCGCGCGTTCGAGCTGTCCGGGCTGGACCTGTTCATCATCGAGGATTCCCTGACCGTCCCGGACACCTATGGCGGTACTGCCGAGGTTTCGCTGGCCCATGCGTCCTTTGCGCCGAAACACGATCCCTTGGCGTTGGTCCCGTACTTGCTTTCCGCCACGGAGCACCTGGGGATCGTTCCCACGGTCAGCGCTTCCTTCTACCCGCCCTTCACCGCGGCCCGGCTCCTCGCTACCCTGCAGCACTTCTCCGAGGGGCAGCTCGGATGGAATGTGGTCACCTCGGGCAGCGATCTCGCCGCGCAGAACTACGGCTTGGACCAGCAGATCGAACACGACCTCCGGTACGAAAAAGCGGAGGAATTCGTCGACGTCGTCAGGCGGCTTTGGCGTAGCTGGGAGGCCGACGCTGTACTTGAGGACGTTTCAGCCGGGGTGTTTGCGGACCATACCAAAGTGCATCCGATCAACCACGACGGCGACTTCTTCAAGGTCCGTGGGCCGCTGAACACGGCACCGTTGCCCGAGGAACCCGTGCTTGTCCAAGCGGGCGCCTCTCCGCGGGGCAAAGCGTTTGCCGGCGGTCACGCGGATGTGGCAATTGCGCTCGCCCGCGGCGTTGACGGTATGAAGGCCTACCGGGATTCGATCCGGGCCGAGGCGGCGAAAGCCGGGCGGAATCCCGACGACGTGAAGGTGCTTTTCGTGCTGAAGCCCACCGTGGTGGGTTCCACAGCCGAGGCCGAGGAGCTACGGGCGCAGCGCCGGGAATTGACGCAGCGTGACATCGACAGCCAGCTCAACTCCATCTCCTACCTGTCCGTGATCGACTTTAAGAAGTTCGACCTCGATGCCCCGCTTCCGGAGTTGAGCACCAACAGCAACCAGGGCACGTTGGAGCACTTCGCCAAGGCTGCCCCTCCCGGGTCCACGCTGCGCGAAATCCTGCAGGCACGCAGCGGTGGTGCGGGGGATTCGATCATCGGCACGGTGGGAGAAATTGCGGATTATCTGGAGGAGACCGGCGCGGCGGTAGGGGGCGACGGCTTCCTGTTCTCCGGCTTTGTTGATCCGGTGACCGTGCACGGTGTGCTGGACAAGCTGACCCCGGAACTCCGCCGCCGCGGCCTGTTGAGGAAGAGTTACGGCAACGGCGGATTCCGCCAAAACCTGCTGGATTTCTAATGGGCATTTTCACCATCGGGACGGGCCCCGTTTCCGCATTGGCTGTGGCGGAAGCGGCTGCGGATCCGACGTTTCACGTGGAACTCAACCAAGATGCGTTGAATTTGATCGGACGGGGAAGGGAGATCGTGGAGCAGGCGGCCGCTTCCGGCCAACGGGTCTACGGCCTGAATACCCTTCTAGGGTCAGGCCGGGACACTGCTGTGGAGGAGAAGTCCCTCCTCGCCTACCAGGTGCAGGTCATCAGGTATCACAACAGCGGCGTAGGCCCGTATCTGGATCGTGCCGCAGCGCGCGCAGTGATCCTGGCCCGGCTTGTCGGGTTCAGCCGGGGCGGCTCCGGAGTGCGTGCCGGGACCGCCGGGTTCTACGCCGAACTGCTCAACCGCGGCGTCTACCCCGCCATCCCGCGGGAAGGGTCCGTGGGTTCCTCCGACCTGACCCAGCTGGCCGCCGTCGCTGCCGTAGCCCTGGGCGAGGGGGAAGCGTTCGACGCCTCCGGCATGCTGGTGCCCGGCGCCAAAGCCCTCGCGGACGCCGGCCTGCAAGCCCTGCAACCTGCTGCCGGAGAGGCCTTGGCCCTGGTGAGCGCCAATGCCTACTCCGTGGGCGCGGGAGCCCTCGCCTTGGTGCGCCTGCAGCACCTGGCCCGGCTCGCCGACGTCGCGCTTTCATTGTCGCTGGAGGCGATCGCAAGGTACGACGGCGGCGGAAACCTCAGTCCCTTTTCGCCGGCCATCCAAGCGGCCAAGGCGGTTGACGGCCAGCGGGACTCGGCCGCCGCTGTTCGACGGCTTCTCAGCGGTGGCTGGCTGGAGGATGTCCGCAGGGAAGCGTCGGTACAGGACGCGTTGTCCTTCCGGGCTGCACCGCAGACCCACGGGGCGTTCCGGTTCTTGGTGGCGCAGTTGCGTTCGGGCCTGGAAGTGGAGCTGAACGGCCGGGGAGACAACCCGTTGGTCGATGTGGAGTCGGGAACGATGGTGTCCGGCGGGAACTTCCAACCCATGCAGCTGGCGTTGTCCTTCGAAAGCCTGCGGTTGGGATTGGCGCACGTGGGGATTTCCAGCGAGCGGCGGATCGCCAAGCTGTATCCACCGCAGCGGGCCATCCGGGCGAGGCACCTGGCAGCGGCGTCCTCCGCGCCCGGTGCGGCGTCTGCCTTGATCCAGGAGGAGCTGCCCGGGCTGCTCTGGTACTCCGCGGCCGGACTGTTGGCCGAACTCAAATTCCTGGCGGCTCCGGCGACCCTCGGCGCGCCAACGCTCTCAGCCGACATCGAGGACCACTCGACGCTTGCTCCGCTGGCCTTGCAACAGCTGGAGAAGTCGATTGATGCCGCGGAGAAGCTCCTGGCCATCGAGTCCCTCACGGCTTCCTACCTCCTGCTGGAAGCCGAAGCTGCACAGCCGCTCGGCAACGGGACCGGGCTGGTGGCGGGCCGGCTTGCTGATGTGTTGGCGGACCGGCCGTCGGCGCCGGACCTGGTGGAGCGCTCGCGGACGGTGCTGCGCGAAGCCGTGGATCAGCTTTTCACTGAAACAGAGGAGGCGACGCCATGAGCACGGCCACCCGTAAACATGGGTTGCATGCACTGCCCGGGGGTCTTGATGGTCTGGACGCCTCGGTCCTGGAAAAGGTGGGGAACACTCCGCTGGTCAAGCTGGAGAATTTCAGCCGCGGGCTCGGCAGTGTCATCCACGTCAAGCTGGAGTCCGAGAACCCCGGTGGTTCCATCAAGGACCGCACGGCACTAAGTATGGTGCGGGCTGCCGAGCGCTCGGGGGAGTTGAGGCCGGGGGCCACGATTGTGGAGAGCACGTCCGGTAACACCGGGATAGGGCTGGCGCTGATCGGGCACCTCACGGGCCACCCGGTGGTGGTGGTCACGGGCGACACCATTTCCGAGGAAAAACTCGCTGCGCTGCACAACTATGGCGCGCGGGTGATCCTGACGGATTGGAACGCGCCGTCCGAGTCTCCGGAGAACGCGCGAGCCGTGGCCGCTCGGATTACCGCGGAAACACCCGGCGCCTGGCGGCCCATGCAGTTCGACAATCCGGCCAATCCTTTGGCACATTACGAGTCCACGGGGCCGGAGATCTGGGAACAGACGGGTGGGCTGGTGACGCATTTCGTGGCCGGCATCGGTACGGGCGGGACCATCAGCGGCAACGGGCGGTACTTGAAGGAACAGGTGGCAGCCTCAAGGCCGGGCGGGCACGTTGAAGTGGTGGGTGCCGACCCCTACGGATCCGCGTACAGCGGGGGTCATCCCGGCGAAATCCTGGTGGACGGCGTCGGCAACTCTTGGCCGCAGTCAGAATGGCCCAAGATCTTCGACCGCTCCATCGTTGACCGCTTCCTCCGGATCCCCAACGACGAGGTCTACAGCACGGTCCATCGGCTTCTTGACGAAGAAGGGCTCGCGCTGGGGCCGTCGTCCGGTCTCGCTGTCGCGGCAGCAGTGCGCGTGGCCCGCGCCGCGCCTCACGGTTCGGTGGTGGTGGCCATTGCGCCCGACGCCGGCACCAACTACCTGAGCAAGGCCTTCAATCCCGTATGGCTGGCCGAGAACGGCATCCGCCTGGCCGCCGACACCCCGGAGTGACCCTCCCTCACATCCCGCGTGCTTGGCTGTGACGCTCGCTCACTTAAGCTCTCCGAGCGCGGTGCGTTAAGCTCCAAACATGCCTGAACAGGAAACAAAACCGCGGCTGGCCGGTTATCTCGATAAGCAGCAACCGGACCTCTACGCGACGCTCAGCCACTATTCACAGCAACTCGTTGACGAAGCTGACCGGCTGGGGATCCCGCGCCGGACCCTCGAACTGATCAATTACCTGTGTTCGCAGATCAACGGGTGCGCGTTCTGTTTGGATCTCCACCACCGTCGGGCACTGAAGTACGGCGAAACGGAGCAGCGCCTGTCATTGGTGGCTGTGTACAAGGAAGTGCAGTTGTTCGAACCCAGCGAGGTCGTCGCCATGGAGATCGCGGAGCAGATTACCCGCATGAGTACCTCCCGTCCCAGCCCGGAACTGTTTGCCGTGGCGCGTCAGCACTACAGTGACGAACAGATCAGTGTCCTCTGCATGGCGGCGATTGGAATCAACGCTTTCAACAGGCTGTCAATTCTGAGCGAGCACCCGGTGCGGGCAAACAAGAAGTAGACCCAAGGCCATCAGCCGCGGAGAGTGATTAAGCGCAGGCGGGGTGAGGTCCGCCGTCGACCTTCCACAACAGATCAGCCCCTGGGCAACCGAAAGAGTTGTCCAGGGGCTGATCTGCATCCCAACAGGGTCAGGAATCCGCGGCGCTAGGAGTTGACGGCCTTTTTGAGCGAGCGGCGGCGTCCGTACTTGAAGTAGAAGAACGCGTAGCAGGCACCCACGAAGGGCACTCCGAACAGGAGGGCCGCCACTTGGTTGGGATCGAACGCGATGCCGATCAACGACACAACGCACAAGGCGAATGCGAGGATCGGCACCAGCGGGAACAGCGGCGCTTTGTACGGCAGAGTGTTGACGTCGCCACCGTTCCTCACGAACGTCCTCCGGTAGATGAAGTGTGAAGCCACGATCGACATCCACACACCTACCGTCGCAAAGCCGGCCACGGAAACGAGCACCAGGTAAACGGTAGCCGGCGCAACGACGCTGCTGATCAGCGAGGCGAGACCGCCGAGCATGCTCACGCAGAGGGCAACCAGCGGGATGCCGCGCTTGGTGAGCTTCTTGAAGACCTGGGGTGCGTGGCCTTCGTCGGCCAGCGAGAACAGCATGCGGGCACAGGAGAAGAGGCCGCAGTTTCCGGCCGAAAGCAACGCCGTGATGATCACGAAGTTCATGATGTCCGCCGCGTACGGGATGCCGAGCATGGAGAAGACGGTAACGAACGGGCTCTCGTCGACGCTGACTTTTTCGTACGGGATGGTTGCCGCAATCACCGTGATGGCACCAACGAAGAAGATCATTAGGCGGATCACCGTGGTACGCATTGCCTTGGGGATGTTCGCGCCGGGGTTGGCGGTCTCACCAGCTGCAACACCGATCAGTTCGGAACCCGAGAAGGCATAGAAGACGGCCAGGCAAGTGACAAAGACTCCCGTGAAGCCGTTCGGGAAGAGCCCGTCAGGGGTGCTGAAGTTCTCGCCAAACGTGGGGTAGTCGCCCGTTGCAAGGGGGTGGAAACCGGTAAGCGCGGCGCCGCCCAGGATGATGAGGCCGACGACGGCGGCGACCTTGATGAGCGCGAACCAGAACTCCGATTCCCCAAAGACGCGCGATGAAATGGCGTTCAGGGTGAAGAGGACAGTTGCGAAAACGAAACACCAGATCCAGACATCCACGCCCGGGAACCACCGTTGCATGAGCAGCCCGGCCGCGGTGAATTCCGAACCAAGGGCCACAGCCCAGCAGAGCCAGTACAACCACGCCGTGGCGAAGCCCGTGGCGGGTCCGATGGTGCGGGCGGCATAGATGTGGAATGCGCCCGAAACGGGAAACGCAACAGCGAGTTCCCCGAGGCAGGCCATCACGAGATACACCACGACAGCGCCGATCAGGAAGGCAAGCACCGCGCCCAGGGGGCCGGCGGTGGCGATGGTGTAGCCGGAACTGACGAAGAGGCCTGAACCGATGACACCGCCCATGGCGATCATGACCAGGTGCCGGGCCTCCATGGACCGGCGGAGTCCTGATGGTGAGGCGGCAGTTGCGGACTGCGCCTCGGTTGCCGATGCTTCGGCTTTTGTGGGGGAGCTGAGTCCCATATTCCCTCCGGGAAGTTAGCCAGCAAAGTCTGAAGTAGTGGCAGTCGGACGTGATCCAACTAACACGAGAACAAGATTCATCACATGACGAATGACCATTTCAAGGAGGATAAGAAATGCGATTGGACGCACAATTTGCTCATGGCTGAGGCCAAGAGTTCCTTATCATTGAGTCATGCGAGCAATTACTCTACTTGCGACCTGCTAGGTTCCAAGCGGAGCATCCTTGGCAGACGCCCCAGGGCGGACCTCTATTCGATACCCGCGAACAATTCGTTCAGCTCGGCTGTGAGCTGCTTTCGGATGGCGGGTGTGCCGACTTCCTTGCCGTTGATGTGGTTCACCGGAGCGATCAAGCGAATACTCGAGATGAGCCACACGGCGTCGGCGTCGAACAAGTCTTGCGGCTCCAGTGGACCGTAGCCAAGTTCCCAGCCGGCGGCCTTGGCCGCAGCGAACAGCGCGCCCTGCGAGGTTCCCGGAAGGATGCCGCTGTCCAGCTGCGGTGTAATCAGGCGGCGAACAGTCCTGACGGAACCAGCGCCGTCGTCCACTTCTTCAAGGTGCGCCAGCAGCACGGTGGACGTCGGCCCTTCCAGGACGCGGCCGTCGGTCGAGGTGAAGATCGCGTCGTCGGCGCCTTGCTTATGCGCGTAGCGCAGTGCGGCCATGTTGACGGCATAGGAAAGTGTTTTGGCGCCGAGCAACAGCCATGGCGCGCGCTCGCCGGCTTCGGTGTCGAAGCCGCGGTCCAGAAGCACGACGTCGATGCCCGTCTCGCGCTGCCGGCGACTGCCTGCGGGTGAGGGCGAAGCCTGTACCCAGCATGTGGGGCTCGCGGCACCTTCAACACCGCGGGTGACGATGAGTTTGACCACAACCTCGTCCTCCTCAGGCGTGGGCGCAGGGTGGCTGCTGCGGAATTCCGTGATGGCCGTTTCGATGGCCCGCCGCCAGGCGTCCTGATCGGGCAGCGTCAGGTCCAAAGCTGCTGCAGAACCGGCCAGCCTGTTCAGGTGTGCCTGGACTTTCCGGGGCCGGCCCTGGACAGCCAGGAGTGATTCGAACACGCCATCTCCGCGTGTAGCTCCCAGGTCCGTGGCCATGAGCTGCGGTTGGCTGGAATCGGCAATTCGGCCGTTTTCGAAGGCGGGGTCCAGGAAAACGAGGACCGTGGGGGCTGCTGAAGTCATGGTCCCAGCTTAGTGCGGGGCCACCGCTGATGACTTTGCCGGATAGGCTGTGGTCACTGTTGTCCATGAACCGTGGGGGTTTGTCAGGTGCTCTTTCCTTTTCCGTTTGGCCAGGAGTGGACCTGGTTGCTGGGTGCGTGGGCCATCGCGGAAGTCATCATGCGGATCGTCCTGCTGGGTATCATTCCCGGCAATCGCCGTCCCACGACGGCCATGGCATGGCTTTTGGCTGTGTTCCTCATCCCATCCGTGGGCTTCGTCCTGTTCCTGTTGTTTGGCAATTTCAAACTTTCCAAGCGCAGGCGGGAGCAGCAGGAAGAAGTCAACCGCCGCGTCCGTGCCGTGACCTCCGATCTTTCGGATCCGGTGAGCGTCTACTCCGGACCCGAGTGGGTGAAGTCGGCCGGGGAGCTTAACCACAGGCTGGGCTCGCTGCCCATGGTGGATGGCAACAAGGTGGAGCTGATCCCCGGCTACCACGAGTCCATTAAGGCCATGGCCGAGGCCGTCAGGGACGCCAAGAATTACATCAACGCCGAGTTCTACATCATGAGCAGTGACTCCGTGACTGATGAGCTCCTGACTGAGCTGGAGAAAGCGGCTGAGCGGGGCGTCACTGTGCGGCTCCTCTTCGACCACATTGGAACGTTGCGCGTCAAGGGCTACCGCCGCCTGATCCGCAGGCTCAAAGCGGGCAAGATCCAGTGGAAGCGCATGCTGCCCCTGCTGCCCATCCACGGCCAATGGCGGCGTCCGGACTTGAGGAACCACCGCAAGATCATGGTGATCGACGGACAGGTGGCCTTCACCGGTTCGCAGAACCTCATTGAGCCGTCCTACAACAACCCCAAGCACCACAAGGTGGGACGCAAATGGGTTGAGCTCATGTCCAGGCTTGAAGGCCCGATCGTCCCCACCCTCAACGTGGTCTTCGCGACGGACTGGCTCAGCGAAACGGACGAGTCCTTGGAGGACCAGCTGCGCCTGCCGGCGTTGCCGTCCCCCGGCCAGGTCACCGCACAGGTTGTGCCCAGCGGCCCGGGGTTCGCGACAGAGAACAACCTGCGGCTCTTCAACACGTTGATCTACTCGGCGCAGCACCGGATTTCAATCTGCAGCCCGTACTTCGTCCCCGATGATTCCTTGCTGTACGCCATCACCACTGCCGCCCAGCGGGGGGTGGACGTGGAGTTGTTCGTCTCGGAGAAGGGCGACCAGTTCCTGGTGCACCATGCCCAGCGCTCCTACTACGAGGCGCTGCTGAATGCAGGGGTGCGCATCTATCTCTACCGCGCGCCATACGTCCTCCACGCCAAGCATTTCACCATTGATGACGAGGTGGCGGTTCTTGGTTCCAGCAACATGGATATGCGCTCCTTCTCCCTCAACATGGAGGTCTCGGTGATGCTGCTGGGCTCCGAGACCGTGAACCTCATGCGGGCCGTGGAATCCACGTACCGCGAGGTATCCCGTGAGCTTATGCTGGACGACTGGATGGACCGGCCCCCGTTGGCCAAGTATGTGGATAACGTGGCCAGATTGACGGCAACGCTCCAGTAGTCCTCACCGGGGATTCAGTCGGGGAAGCCGGCGCCGAGGGTGGAGAGCACCCCGAAGGCCTTGGTCCTTATTTCCTCGTATTCGTCGTCGGCCACGGAGTCCGAGGTGATGGCGCCGCCTACGCCGAGCGTGAGGGTACGCCCCCTGCCGCCGTCGGGATTGGCCACCAAGGTGCGGATGACCACCGCGAGGTCGGTGGCGGCGTTCAGGGAGAAGTAGCCGATGGCGCCGGAGTAGATGCCGCGCGGCCCTGCTTCGAGTTGGTCGAGGATGTCCATGGTGCTGATCTTGGGCGCCCCGGTCATGGATCCTGCCGGGAACGCGGCGGCTACTGCTTCTGCCCGGGGAGCGCCTGGCCTCAGGTGTGCGTCCACGGTGCTCACCATCTGGTGGACGGTCGCGTAGCTTTCGATGGCGCACAGCCTGCTCACCGTCACCGAACCGGGGATGGCGAAGTGGCTGAGATCGTTGCGGAGCAGGTCCACGATCATGATGTTTTCGGCGCGGTCCTTCAGCGATGTCTCGAGGTCCTGCCGCAGGGCTGCGTCCGCGTCAGGGTCGGCAGACCGGCCCCTGGTGCCCTTGATCGGTTCGGCGCGCATGCCGCCGTCGGACAGGATCCGCAGGAACCGCTCAGGTGAGGTGCTGGCGACCTCCAGCTCCCCGAACCGCAGGTAACTGGCGAACGGGGCCGGGTTCCGGCGTCGCAGTGCAAGGTAGCTGGTCCACACGTCGAAGCTCCCCGCGGGTGCTTCCAGCGTGGTGGTCAGGCAGATTTCGTAGGAGTTGCCCTCGCCGATTTGGTGCTGGGAGTCGGCGATTTTGCGTTTGTAGTCGGTGGCGGAATCGCGGCTGACGAATTCGGGGACGGTTGCCGTGGGGGCGGCATCCGCGCCTGGAGAAGCGGCACCGGAAGACCCGACGACGGCGGCCCGCGCCTCGCGTAGCCACTCGTCCGCGTCGGGGGCGTCCAGGGCCAGCAGCCATACTGTCTGTTCGCGGTGGTCCAGCACCACGGCCCGGCCCGCGAAGAGGAGTGCGGCGTCCGGGGTGTCGGAACGGACATCGTTGCCCCCGGTCTCGCGCTTGAGTTCGTACCCCAGGTACCCCAGCCAGCCGAGCGTGAATTGGCCGTCGTATCCGCGGGGCGCGCGGACCGCCCGTCTGCCCCAGACCGAGTCCAGCCACCGGAAGAAGGGGCCGGATGTGGTCACAGAGGCTGACCCTGCCGTGACGGTGGTGACCCCGGAACGGTGCGATACCGTCTGGCCGAAAGTGCCGCCGTCGTCGGCCAGGATGCTGAAGCGGCTGCGGGCCGCGGCTTGGGAGCGGCCGGCCACTGCGGCCGCGTTGGACGAGTCGAGCCACACGGCGTTCCGCGACTGCCCGTAGAGGGTTTCGAAAAGGCGTGCGGCGTCCGGCGTCGCCTCCAGGCGCTCGGACCGCAACTGCAGCCCGCGCCGTGCGCTCAGTTCGGGGGAGAGGATGGCTGCCAGCGCCGGCAGGTACATGAGTGCCTGGAGAACGTGGTCCGGCGCGCTGCCGTTGGCGGGATTTTGGACGTGGATGTCGGCTTCGGCGATGACGGAGTCGTCCGAGAGCCACTCTTCTTCCTGCGCAGCCCAGGTGTCCCAGTAGGGTTCGTAGGTGCTTCCGTCGCGCGTCAGGGCTCGACGACGGCGATCGTCACCCGGCGCTTCCACCCACACCACGGCGTCCAGCATGGGGCGGGCGGCGTCGGCGGCGGATCCCACGCCCTCCACGATGACGATTTCCGCGGGCAGCGTGACGTTCAACCCGCCGTCGTAGTGCCGTTCCCAGTCCCAGCTGACCCATTCTGCGGCCGTTCCCTGGCTGAGCGGGGTGAGCACGGTGGCCACGTAACGCTCGATGCCGGTACGCAGGCCGTTCCACCCCGGATAGATGTCCTCGAGGTGGAAGAGCGAAACTTTATGGTGTTGCCGAAGCCGGGCCGCCAGCTCGACGGCCAGTGTGGTTTTGCCTGCGCCGGACCTGCCGTCAACAGCGATGATCACGGGTGCAGGGGTCATGTCATAGAGGTTACCTGCTGGTGCTCCTGGCCTGCTTCGGTGTCTCCGGAGGCGATGGCTGCTTTGACGTGTTCCACGATTCCCGGGATGGCCGATTTGATGAGCGTCCAGGTGTTGTCGAAGTCCGTGTGCCCGCCGTACCAGGGGTCTTCGATGCCAAGGTCCAGGGAGCTGCGGTCGGCCACTTGGGGGTCGAAGCTTCGCAGCATGCGGACCTTTTCCAGTGAGGCGCGGTCAGGGGCGCCTTCCTGGAGCCAGCCGAAGTGGTCGACGTCCAGGGCCAGGATCAGGTCCCGCCCGGCGAACCATTCGTGCCGCCATTCCCGGGCCACGTGGTCCTCGGAGGCGATGTGCTGGGCTGTCAGGACGCGGGCGGCGCGTGGGTCGATGGGGTGGCCGACCTCGTAGCCCGTAGTGCCCGCTGAATCCACCACTACAAGCTTGCCGAGCCCTTCCGCAGTGAAGGCTTCGGTCAGCATGAGCGCTGCCATGGGCGAGCGGCAGATGTTTCCGGTGCAGACCGTGATGATGCGGTATGGGCTCGTCGTTGAGTACATGGAGCAAGCATGGTTGATGGCACCCCCTCTTGGCTAGGGGCAACTTCACAAGTGAGTCACTTTTGCTGTCAAAGCTGTCACAGGGGGAGGTTCTGCACCGCTTCGATCAGGCGGTGGCGGCTGCTGTGGCTTCGGCGGCCAGCGCTGCTGCGGCCAGGTGGACGGTGCGCACGACGGCGGCGCGTCGCCTTTGGATGCGGCCGGGGTCATTGCCGGCCATGAGTCCGTCCAAGGCCGGCAACACCGGTGCGGAATCGCAGAGGCTCACGATGGTGATGAGGAGGTCTCCCGCGTCTTCCCGGGAGATTCCGGGCAGGGCTGCGATGGTGCTGTTTACCTTCGATGCGCAGTTGGCCATGCGTTTAGGCAGGCCAACCACGTCGGACCCCCGTTCCAGGCCTTCCCAGAACAGCAAACGGGGGGCCGTTGCGTCTTCCTGGTGATGGTCGAAGAGCCGGCCCGCATAGTCCGCCATGGCTTCGGGGCCGTTGCCCTCGATGGGTACTTCGTCCATGAGGGAGCTGAGCGCCGCGACAATCACGGCGTCGAACAGCCCGTTCTTGTTCCCGAAGTACTGGTAGATCCGCTCTTTGTTGACGCCGGCCTCGGACGCGATCCTGTCGATGCGGGCGCCCGCCAGTCCACGTGTGCAGAACTCGGTGGTTGCCGCTTCCAGCAGCAGTGCCTTGGTTCGTTCCGTGTCCCATGCCATAGGGTCATATTAGCAGTTTCCAACTAAGTAGTTGTAATTGTTCCAAGGTCCGGCTATTGTGATCTCAAGTCAATTGCAACTATCTGGTTGGAGAATCTGATGACGACCGAAGTCGCCGCCGAAACAACTGCCCCCGTGGCCCCGGCCGCAGCCCGCCCACAGGGGCCCTCCGTTCACATGCGGGCGCTCATTACCTGGATCGCCATATTTCCGCTTGTATCTGTAGGAATGCTGCTGCTCGGCCCGATCATGGAGCCTTGGCATCCCGTTCTGCGCGCACTCGTGCTGACCGCATTCGTTGTCCCCACGGCCGTCTATCTCGTGGTGCCGCGCCTCATGGCCGGCCACGGAGCGCTGTCCCGCAAAGCCGTGGAGCGCAAAGCCGTGGAGCGCGCAGCCCGCAAGTCCGCTTAACCCAAGGCAGCCCGCAAGTCCGCTTAACCCAAGGCAGCCCGCAAGTCCGCTTAACCCAAAGAGGGGACAGTGCACGCTCCAATGAAGGCTCATGAGAGCGCGTGCTGTCCCCTGGTTGGGTGCCGTGCCGCTTAGGACGCCCGTGCAGCCTCGACTTCTTCGCGGCTCGCATACGCGGCCTGCGTGCCCTTCTTCGTTGCGGCCAGGGCGGCGGCCACCGAGGCAAACGCGGCCGCGTCGGCCAGCGAATCACCTGCGGCCAGCCGGGCAGCAACAGCACCCGTGAACGCATCTCCGGCGCCCGTCGTGTCCACGGCGTCCACCCTGGTGGGGGAGATGCGCGTGATCTGGTCCTCCGCTCCACGGGCGATCGAGTCCAAGACCACGGAGCCCTGCGCGCCCAGCGTCACGAGCACACGCTGCAGTCCACGGTCCGCGAATTGGGCCCGGACCGGCTCCCATGCCTCAGCTTCGGCGTCGGCATCGGGAATGTCGGCCTCCGAGCCAAGGAACATCGCGGCCTCGTGCGTATTCACTAGCAGAACGTCGCTCAGGCCGGCCAGAACCTCGGGCACCTCAGCGTACGGTGAGAGGTTCAGCAAGACTGTAGCTCCGGCGTCGTGCCCTGCCTGCGCGGCGGCCACCACGGTATCCATCCCCACTTCCAGGCACAGGCAGACGACGGCAGCGTCGGCGAAAGCGGCAGCCTCCACGTCCGCTGGCCGCAGCGTCCCGTTGGCTCCGGCGGAGATGATGATGCTGTTCTCGCCGCGCGCATCGACGGAAATGACCGCGACTCCGGTAGCTGCATCGGAGCGTCGGACGCGGGACACGTCCACTCCGGCGCTGGCGGTCGAGTCCAGGAGCATGGTGCCGTTGGGGTCCTCGCCCACCGCGCCAATCAGGCTGACCTTGCCGCCGAGCTTGCTGGCAGCCACCGCCTGGTTGGCGCTCTTGCCCCCGGGGTTCACCGCGAACCCGTTGCCATGGACCGTCTCGCCTGGGTTGGGGAGGCGGTCGGTGTAGATGGTGAGGTCGGCGTTGAGGGAGCCGACGACGACGATCCCCGCTTTGGGCGCGTTGCTGCCGTTGCTCATGCGGCCACCGTCCCGGCCTCGGCCACTTCTGCGTCCACCGGCTTGGGGATCAGCAGCGAAGCGGCAAACGCGGCGAAGGTGATCGCGAGGCCCACTACCACAACGGTCAGGTACGACGCCTTGGCGTCATTCAAGGAGGCCGTTGCGACGAGGACCGCGGGAAGGACCAGGAAGCTCAACCCGGCACCGAGGTTGAACGCGCCGGCGTTCATGCCCGGGAGGAAGCCGGGGTTGCCCTGCGGCGAAAGGACCACGCCAAGTCCGTTCAGCATGATGTTGACGGTGCCGGCGTACATGATGCCCAGCAGGGCCGTGCCCAGGATCATCATGGGCAGGTTGTTGAGGCCGAAGAACGCAATGATGGCCAGTGCCACGAGGCTGCCGACCAGGCCGATGCGCAGGACCTTGGTGTAGCCCAGAATCGGTGCGAGGCGGCCACTGATCGGGCCGAAGATCCAACCGAGCAGCGCGTATGGCGTCAGGATGATCAGCGACATCTCCGTGGGGCCGACGCCGAAGCCCGGATCGGCAGCTTGGACGTAGGCCGGGACGATGCCGTTGATGACCGCGAAGATACCGGTCATGGTGAGGGTGGTGGTCAGCAGTGGTGCCCACGTGGAGCGCTGGCGCAGGTGCACGGTTTCCACCATGGGCTGCTTGGCGCGCTTCTCGACAGTCCAGAACGCAAAGAAGGCGACGGCGGCAATCACCGTCAGGCTGATGGCCAGGGTCAACGTGCCGGAATCGAAGGCGGTGGCCAGTTTGGAGCCTTCGTTCAGTGCCGTCAGCAGTGCGCCCACGGCGATCACGATGAAGAAGACGCCCAGCCAGTCCATGGTGGTGCCGGCGGCGGGCTTGCTCTCGCCGGCCAGGACGGCGATAAGGACCGTGGCCACCACGGCGAGGGCCACCATGAGCCAGAAGATGCTGCGGAAGCCGAAGTTCTCAGCGAAGTAGCCTCCGACAAAAGAGTCGACGCCGGCCACGCCGCCGTTGACGGCCGTGATGAGGCCCATGAGCGTGCCGTACTTGCGCGGGTTGCTGACGGCGGAGCGAAGCATGATCAGGCACAGCGGGACGGTCGGTCCGCTGACGCCCTGGATGATGCGGCCCACGAAGAGCCACGTCACGTCAGGGGCCATCGCGGCGATGACGGATCCGACGGCCATGAGGAGCATCATGCCCACCAGGATCTTCTTGCGGCCAACGATGTCGCTCAGGCGCGGAAGGAAGAGCGAGAACAGGGCAGCAGCGGTGAAGAACCAGGTCTGGGACAGGCCGATGGTGGCTTGATCCGTGTTGAGTTCGTTGCCCATGGTGACCAGGGCAGGGCTGAGCATGGAGGCGTTGAGCTGGAAGGCCACGCAGGCTGCCAGCAGGGCAACCATGAGCGCGGTGACGTTGCCGCGGGCGGACTTTGTTTCGGTGAGCGTGGACATTAGTTGGACTCTCCTGCCAGGACCGTTTCGGCAATCACGGTGGCGTCAGCGCCGCCGTCGTGCGTTGGTTCGCCGATCCGTTGGATCGCATCGGTGACCAGGTCCCAGAACTTCTTGTGGTCGAGGTCAACTGCCACCGAGGTGTGGCAGTCCTCCGGCGCGGGCGCGCGGAAGTCGGCTACGGTCATGCCGAGGGTGAGCTTGCCCTGGAGTTCGATGTCCACGGGCACCTTGCGGGTGGTCATGACGCTGGGATCGATGACGTAGGCCACGGCGCACGGATCGTGGACCGGCGGGAAGTCGAAGCCCTGGGCGTCCTTGTAGGTCTTCTTGAAGAATTCCATGAGTTCCAGGACGAACTTGGCCGGCTTGGTGCCGATGGCCGCGATGTTGTTGACCACCTCGTCCGTGGCCAGTGCCTGGTGCGTGAGGTCGAGGCCGACCATCACCACGGGCCACTTTTCGTTGAAGACGATGTGTGCGGCCTCGGGGTCGATGATGATGTTGAACTCGGCCACCGCGCTCCAGTTGCCCACGTGGTAGCCGCCGCCCATGAGGACGACTTCCTTCACGCGCTCCACGATGCGCGGTTCTTTGCGCGCGGCCATCGCGATGTTGGTGAGTCCGGCGGTGGGAACCAGGGTGACGGTGCCCGGCTCGTGCGCCATGACGGTTTCAATGATGAGGTCGACGGCGTGGCGCGGGTCGAGCTCGATGGCGGACTCGGGCTGTTCCGGGCCGTCCATGCCCGAGTCGCCGTGGATGCTGGGGGCCGTTTCGATGGTGCGGACCAAGGGGCGGTCGCAGCCGGCGGCGAACGGAACTCCGGTGATGCCTGCGATGGTGGCTACCGAGAGGGCGTTGCGCGTGACTTTCTCAAGGGTCTGGTTGCCCACCACAGTGGTCACAGCGAGCAATTCGATGTCCGGGTTGCCGTGCGCCAGCAGCAGTGCCACTGCGTCGTCATGGCCGGGGTCGCAGTCAAGAATGATCTTCTTGCGTGTGTTGGGGTCCACGTTTGTCTCCACGTCATTGGGGCCTGCCGGGAACTTGCCCGGGCAGGGCGATAAGCATTCAGGGCGATTCTGGCATCCGACCGGCCAGAACGTCAAACGCTTAACGTAGAGTGCGTCAAGCGCTTGATGCCTTGGCGCAGGTCAGAGCAGCGGAACAACGCTACGATCGATGCATGGAATCCCTGGATCGGCGCAGCAGCCGTGCTCATCGCACGCCCAGGGTGACGGCTGCCATGGTGGCCGCCCGGGCCGGTGTTTCCACAGCCACGGTCTCCCTGGTGGCCAACGGCAAAACCCAGGGCCGGGTATCCGACGACAACATCTCCCGCGTCCGTACTGCGATCGCCGAACTGGGCTACGTGGTGGACAGTATCGGCAGCTCGCTGGCCCGCGGAGTCAGCTCCATCGTCATCCTGGTCACCCCTGACGTGTCCAACCCGTTCTTCGCCAACGTCATCGCCGGGGTGCGGGAATCCTTGGGTGCGGAGTACCAGCTGCTCCTCTCAGTGACCGACGCCGGCGAATCGCCGCAGGCTTCCGACGTGCAGAAGTTGTTGGCCCTCCGCCCGGCAGGTTTGCTGGTGGGTGCCCCGAGCGCAGAGTTCCTGGAAGACCTTTCCGCAGCCGGTCCACTGGTGCTGCTGGACGCTCCCGGGCTGGAGTCGTACGCGCCGTCCGTGAACCTCGACGTCGCCCAAGGAGCCCGCGAACTGGCCCGGCACCTGGCTGCATCCGGACACACCCGTGCCGCCTACGTCGACGGCATCACCGGAACCGCGACGTTCCAGCTGCGCCGTGAAGCCTTCCTGGAAGAAGCCGCTGCCTGCGGGCTGGTGGTCGACGCCGGGCATGTCATCAGTACAGCGATCGACGTCGGTGCTGCCGCCGCTGCTTTCGCCGACGCCTGGCCCGCGTGGGAGCGCGAGGGGGTGACCGCCGTCGTCTGCGGTACGGATACCCATGCCTACGGCGTACTGCAGGAAGCGCGGGTGGAGGGTGTCGCCATTCCGGGAAAGCTGGCCGTGGCGGGCTTCGATGACCTTCCATACTCGGCCACCAGCAATCCCAGCCTCACCACTGTGCACCTGCCCGCGAGACCGCTGGGCCGCAGAGCTGGGGAGCAGCTCCGCGGGCTGATGGAGGGTGTGGCTCTCAAGGAGCCGCATGTGACGCTGGAGAGCTCCCTGGTGGTGCGCGGATCTACGGCGTAGAACCGGTCTGCATAGCTCCGGCCGGCTATCGCTTCAACGGGCGGAGCTGTTCCTCTGTGACAGGCAGCGAAACTGTGAAGTAGATCTGCGGAGCGGTCATGTCGCCCCAGTCGTCCTTCTTCACCCGAACTGCGGAGGGCGTGACCTCCGCGATCCGCACGCGCAGCCAGCCGCCGTCGTCGAGCCGTAATTCATGGGGGTCGGCCAGGTACCGCAGGCCGAGGTCATTGAGCGTTTCCTCGGCGGTGAACCAATCCACAACGTCCGTGCGCGGGCGTCCCAGCATGTCGATGGCGACGAATCCCTCATCCACGGGCTTCATCCACCCCACATGCTCGCCGCCATCCGCACGCCGGTGCTCGATCCAGTCAGCTTCCATGCCTCCGACCGTAGCATTCGGCCATGACGTACCGGGGTTAGTGAATGACCGCCAGCAGGATGCCGACCAGCACAAATAGGCAACCGAACACGCGGTTGAGGACCTTTTGGCCCTTCTGGTCATGGGTAAAGCGTTGGAATGAACGTGCTGCCAAGGCGAAGAAGAACCACATGACAATGATGTCGATGGCGAGGACTGTTGCGGTCAGCACTACATATTGCTGTACCAGGGGCTGGTCCGGGCGGATGAACTGCGGCATGAAGGCCAGGAAGAAAACAATTGCCTTTGGGTTCAGCAGGTTGACCCAGACACCCCGCTGGAACATGGACAGTGCGGGCTCGTTCTTCTTGTCATCGACCTGCTCTTTGTCCAAGTCAGGCTTGCGCAGGAACTGGCGGATACCAAGGTAGACCAGGTACGCGGCGCCAGCGTATCGGATGACGTTGAAGATGACCGGCGAATTGGAAACCAGGACACCCACACCGAGAGCGACGATCAGGATGTGGATGATCAACGCCACCTGTTGGCCGAGGATGCCCCAGATGGAGCGTCGGAAGCCTGAGTTCAGCGAGTTGCTCATGGTGAAGATCGCGCCGGCGCCGGGAGTGAAACTGATGAGGGTGCCGGCGCTTACCAGGGCCAGCCAAAGTGAAAACTGCACCATCTCAGCTTATGCGGGGGCGGCGGGTGGCCGGGACGCGTACCGCGACGACCACCTTTGCCGGACTTGTGACAGTGGCCGCCAACCTGGGGCTGGCGGCCACTGCCCCCGCTTAGGGGATGTTGTGCCAGAACCAGCGGGCAACATCAACGGCTAGCCGGATGATGTTGACCACGAGGTTCCAGGCGCCCCATGATTCCTCGCGTTTCCGTTTGGACTTCATACCGGGCACCTCCTCCCGAGGGAACAGGACGCGGCCACACCATGGGAGCTACAAGCGTTGCGCCCATGGTGTCGGGGGCCATAGACTCAAGAGGTGATGTTTGAGGTTCTAAGGCCCTCCAACCGCACCAAATGAGCGCACCGCGCCGAACAGGGACCCGATTGCCGTCGGGTCCATTGTTCTTTAACGGCACCACAGGACTTCTTCCTGGTCCTCCAACCCTAAGGGAACGGAGGCTTCTTTCCCCCGAGGGGTTTTAAGCTGTGGATCGCTTCCCTGCTGCTTTGTTGAGAAGGCTCAGGCCGGGTGCCCGGGACGCGATGCTTCCTGACCTTGTTTAGCCGCTGCAGCCACGGAATGCACCCGGAATAGGTTGATTTAGCGCTGCTGTGGGTTGAAAGAGGGTCGTGAAGGTACAGCCAAGGCCCCCGGCAATGAGGCAGACTGATCCCGTGAGCGGAACTCCCTGGGTGCTGCACGTTGATCTCGACCAGTTCATAGCGGCGGTCGAGGTACTGAGGCGGCCCGAGCTGGCCGGTAAGCCGATCATTGTCGGCGGCCGCGGAGACCCCACCGAACGGGCAGTCGTTTCGACGGCGTCCTACGAGGCCAGGGCGTTCGGCGTGGGCTCGGGCATGCCGCTGCGCATCGCAGCGCGGAAAGTGCCGGACGCCATCATCCTGCCGGTCGACCAGGAAGCCTATCTGGCGGCCTCGGAAACCGTGATGGCCACCCTGCGTGAGCAACCCGGCGCAACGGTGCAAGTGCTGGGCTGGGACGAGGCCTTTGTCGGAGTGGAAACCGAGGACCCGGTAGCTTACGCACAGCAGATCCAGGAAGCCGTGCTCGAAACCACCCGGCTCCATTGCAGCGTGGGTATCGGTGACACGCTGGTCCGCGCCAAGAACGCAACTGATTTCGGCAAACCCGCCGGCATCTTCCGCCTGACGAAGGACAACTGGCTGGAGGTCATGGGGGACAGGCCAACCATTGAGCTGTGGGGCGTCGGGCCGAAGATTTCCAAGCGGCTGGCCACCCACGTGATCACCACAGTCAACGACCTCGCTGCCGCTGATCCCCAGGACCTGGTCCCGGAATTCGGCCCGAAAATGGGCCCGTGGTACGCGCAACTGGGCCGTGGCGAGGGTGCCGCGGAAGTGGACGACACCCCTTGGGTTGCCCGGGCCCACGGCCGCGAAACCACGTTCCAACAGGACCTGACGGAACCTGGCCAGATCGAGGACGCCCTCAAGGAGCTGACGGCCCGGGTCCTGGAAGACGTCGCCGCCGAAGGTCGCCCCGTGGTTGGGTTGACGCTCAAGGTCAGGTATAAGCCGTTCTTCACCAAGACCTATGCCAGGAAAATTCCCGAGACTTACGACCGCGACGAAGTCCTGGCCCAGGCCCTCGGCCTCACCGCCAAGATCGAGCCCGACCGCCCCATCCGATTACTCGGATTGCGGGCAGAAATGGCCATGCCCGAGGAAGCCAGGAAGGGCCACACGCCAACGCGCAGCGGTTGGTAACGCCCGACGCCGGCCTGCCGCCTATCGGCGCGGACCTGACAGCTAAGATTCAATAAATAGTTTCACAATTCGCGTCACGAATTGATGGTTCACGTTCTAAGTGCATCTCCATGTTTGTCCAGCATGTCTTGGGCTTCGAAAATTGCCGGTGACTATAGTTGATCGCTTTGCGCTTCAGTATTATTCTCTAACCGGGGGTCCCGTAATGGGGATGGAGAGAAATGCAAATTGCATCATCAAGAATGAATATTGCCGTTGATACCGTCAGTGGTCGAGTTTTGGATAAGGACGCAAACGCCAGGTGTGGCGGCCGCTCCGTCACCATTTACCTGCTGTCCTCGGATGTGGATGCAACGCCCGTCAAATTTACTTTTTCCAATTTGCTCTTTGCTTTGAAGCAGTCGTTCACATGAAAAAACCAAAACTCGCAGCAGTGGTGATGCCCATCGGCTCAGTGTTGGTGGTACTGGTGATCGGCTACCTCGCTCTTCAAACGGAGGGCATGCTTAGTGGGTACTTGTTCGATCTCTCCGGCACCCCGGCCACCTCAATTGCCAAACGCTTTCCGTGGGAGCTTCAGGTCGCCACCGTGCTGGCGTGCTTCGCTGCCTCGGTTGCCTATCGAAGACTTGCAGTCGACAGGCGTCTAAAGATGCTCGTGTTTGGCACCTTGGTATTGGCGTCGGTTCTGTCTCTGCTGTTTTATGAAACCGTTCACACGACAAGGACGAGTCTCTTGGCCATGGCATTTGTTGATGGGGGCATTTCCCCACTGATATTGGGGTTTATCGCGGTCATCGCAGCGGACACGATTCACAGCAAGCGACGCCGGCCTGCCGCCTACCAGCGCGGGTGAATCGCTTCGCGGAAGTAACGGTCGTAGATATCCCGAACCCCATCGCCGAGACCCGCACCGACAACCTTCATCTCTCCGGCTTCCGCGTTGGCAGCAGCCTGCTGGGCGGAGCGGGCTCCCGGAATCACTGACGTGACGCCGTCCTGGGCTACGACCCAGGCGAGGGCCGCTTGCGGGGTGGTGACGCCGTCGGGAACCAGTGCGCTGAACTCCTGCGCGGCCTTGACGCCGGTGGCGAAGTCGACGCCGGAGAACGTTTCGCCGACATCGAACGAGGACCCGTCCCGGTTGTAGTTCCGGTGGTCATTGGCGGGGAACTCTGTTTCGGGCGTGTACTTTCCGGAGAGCAGGCCGGAGGCGAGCGGTACGCGTGCGATGATGCCGACGCCGGCTTCCTTGGCTGCGGGCAGGACCTCGTCGAGGGGCTTCAGGCGGAACGCGTTGAGGATGATCTGCACGGAGGCAGTGTTTCCGCGTTTGATGGCTTCGAGGGCCTCGTCCGTCCGCTCCACGCTGACGCCGTAGTTGCGGATGGCACCCTCACTGACCAAGGTATCCAGGGCGTCGTACACTTCATCGTTGCTGTAAACAGAGGTGGGCGGGCAGTGCAACTGGACGAGGTCCAGGGTGTCCTGCTGCAGGTTGCGGCGCGAACGATCGGTCCATTCGCGGAAGTTCTTGAGGGTGTAATTTTCGGGGACTTGATCGACCCTGCGCCCCATTTTGGTGGCTACGGTGACATTCAGTTCCGGGTGGGCACTGAGGAAGCGTCCAATGAACTGCTCGCTGCGCCCATCGCCGTAGACGTCCGCCGTGTCGAAGAACGTGACGCCATGCTCCACTGAGGCTTCCAGCACGGCAAAGGCGTCCGCTTCAGTGACGGAACCCCAGTCGGCTCCGAGTTGCCATGTTCCCAGCCCGACGGTTGAAACGGATCGGCCGGTCCTGCCAAGTATGCGCTGTTCCATGGTTCCGACTATATGGGGTCAGGGCCCGGTGGAGTCCAGCTTTGCGGCTTTGCCCAGCAGGTATCGCCGCTCCTGGAGGCTGCGGGTTTTCCTTGCTGCGTCCAGGAACGCTGCGCGGGCCTCGGGAAAGGAGCCCGCCATCTCGTGCAGATGGGCCCTGACTGCGTCCAGGCGGTGTGACCGACCGAGTGCATCATCCAAGCCGGCGAGCAACTCCAAACCGGCGGCCGGCCCGTTCACCATCGCCACCGCAACCGCACGGTTCAGCGTCACGACGGGGCTGGGAGCCATGGCCTCCAGGACCGTGTAGAGGGCCAGGATCTGAGGCCAGTCGGTTTGGTCATGGGAGGACGCTTCGGAGTGCACAGCAGCAATCGCCGCCTGCAGTTGGTACGGTCCGGCGGCGCGCCGTCCCAGCACTGAAGACAACAACGCAATGCCCTCATCGATCTGCCCGCGGTTCCACAGGCTCCGGTCCTGCTCAGCCAGCGGAACCGGTGTTCCATCGGCCATGGCACGTGCCGGGCGACGGGAATCGGTCAGCAGCATAAGCGCCAGCAGCCCGGTCGCCTCAGGCTCCGACGGCACAGCGGCCACCAGCAACCGGGTCAGCCGGATGGCTTCCGTGGTGAGGTCCTCGCGCTGCAGCGACGAACCCGAACTCGCTGCGTAGCCTTCGTTGAAGATCAAGTACAGGACGTGAAGTACGACGCCGAGCCTCGCCTTCCGCTCGGCAGGCGGCGGCATGCTGAACGTCGCTCCCGCCTTTTGGATCCCCTGTTTCGCACGGCTGATGCGTTGTCCCATGGTCGCTTCGGGGACCAGGAAAGCCGAGGCGATTTCCGCCGTCGTGAGTCCTCCAACTGCCCGCAGGGTAAGGGCGAGTTGCGACGGTGCCGATAAGGCGGGGTGGCAGCAAAGGAACATGAGGGTAAGGGTGTCGTCTGCTTCCGGAGCTGACTGGTAGGAGTGATCGGCGTCCATGGCCGACACGCGTTCTTCGCGGGCACGCCGGGCGCTTTCGCTCCGCCACATATCCACAAGCCTTCGGTTTGCGACGGCCGTCAGCCAGGCCTTCGGATCACGTGGCATGTCATGGGGCCACTGAAGTGCGGCCTCCAGCAGGGCTTCCTGGACGGCGTCTTCGCATGCATCGAACTGGCCGTTCTTGCGTGCCAGCACGCCGAGGACCTGCGGCGCGAGGGTGCGCAGCAGGTCCTCGATGTGCATGTCCCGGTCAGAGTCCAGCTAGACCTCCGGTGGTCCGTCCGGGATGGCACGAAGCTCCACGACCTGCGCGTATTTCACAATGCTTGAGCAGATCTCCACGGCGCGTTCCTCGCTGGCAACATCGACCACCCAGTAGCCCACCAAGGACTCCTTGGCCTCGGCGTAGGGTCCGTCGGTGGTGATCACGCCATCCGGGGTTTGTTTGACGAGCTTGGCGGTGCTGCCGTCGGCCAGGCCCGCGTTGAAGACGAGTTCGCCGGATTCGGTCAGGTCCTTGTCGATCTGGATCATGAAGCCGATCATTTCCCGGATCCATTCCGGATCGGCGGTCTCCATCATGCCCTCGGCCGATCCGAACATCATGATCATGTATTTCATCTCAAACTCCTTTGACGTGGCGCCCTGTGTGGGCGCTTCACCCATGGGTCGGAACAGCGGCGGACTTTTCTACATGGGTCCCAAAACTTTCTAGGCCCGGGCGATGACCTCTCCGTTGGGAATGAGGAAAAAGCCGTCTTCGGTAGCGCCCCAGCGGTGCCATCCGGCTGCGATCCGGGCGAGGTCGGCCTCGTTTGCGAAGCCGTACTCCAAGGCCTGCTCGGCAAAAGCGGAGTGCAGTACCCGTTCACTCCACACCCGGGATTGCCAGGCGCGCTGTTGGGCCGTGGCGTAGAGCCAGTTGCTGCTGGTGGGCGCCACCTGTGTGAAACCTGCCTGCTGCGCCCACGAGACCAGGCGTCGGCCGGCGTCGGGTTCTGCTCCGTTGCGGCGCGCGATCTTCTGGTAGAGCTCCATCCAGTGATCAAGTTCAGGGACTTCCGGGTACCAGCTCATGCCGTGGAAATCGGCGTCCCGCACGGCAACGATAGCGCCGGGCTTGGCCACCCGGCGCATCTCGCGCAGCGCGGCGACGGGGTCGGTGAGGTGCTGGAGGACCTGGTGGGCGTGGACGAGGTCGAAGGATTCGTCTTCGAAGTCGAGATCGTAGATGTTGCCCGTCTGGAAGGTCACGTTGTCCACGCCGCGCTCGGCGGCGAGTGCGGTTGCCTGAGCCACAATATCGGCAGACCGGTCCAGGCCTATTACTTGCCCGGGCGCAACCAGCCCCGCGAAATCGCACGTTATGCTGCCAGGTCCGCAGCCGACGTCGAGGACCGATATCCCGGTGGTGAGATGCGGGATGACAAACGCGGCCGAATTTTCGACCGTCCGTGAGGCGTGGGCCCGGACAACCGACTCGTGGTGTCCGTGGGTATAGACATCTTCAGGCTGCTGCGCGTTCATAGGGAAACGCTACAACCACGCATGCCGGTTTTGGTGGAACGGCCTGAACTGCCGCTACTTCGGTTCCGGGTGCGTTGCCTGTTGGCGGGCCTCGACGGTTGCCTCCACCATGTCGGTCATGAAGCGCTGGACCAGCTCCAGTTCTTCGGTGCTGTACGCGGCCATCGCCTTGCCCATCCGGATGGCGAGCGGCATGAACATTGCGCTGCCGTCGCGGTACGCCTTGGGTGTCATGTGGAGCTGGACCTGGCGGCGGTCCGTTCCCAGACGCTCACGGACAACGTGCCCGGAGGCGTGCAGGCGATCAATCAAGGCGGTGGTGGCGGGGGAACTGAGCCGGAGTTCAGCACGGAGCACGCCAGGCGTGACCACTTGGCCGGCCGCGGAGTGGCGCATGATGACGGCCAGGGCATTCATGTCGGTCCGGTGCATGTCGTTCTGCCCGCCGGCTGCGTCCACGTAATGGTTGGCTTCCAAGGTGAAGTCCTGGAGGATCCGCACAAGTTCTTGGGGCGCGGCGGATTGAGGAAAGTCCGCTCCTTGGAATGCGTCGGGGCGCGGGACTGATGAGTCCGACATGTCCGCCCTCCTGCCAGCGTCGTCTCGTGTTTGCTGCCTTCCGGATATTACTCCCCGCAGTCCCCGAATCCGGCATTCCTTCCCTTGAGGCCTTGGAATAGTTCCATCATAGAGATAATCTATGGTGGAATAAAGACCCGCACTGGCATCCCCACAGAAGAAGGACTCATGAACCCGAAGAAAGTACCGTTCTGGCTACGCTGGCTGGTGCCCGTGGTGCTGGTCATCACCTGGCTGGGCATTGCAGGAGTCGGCGGCCCTACCTTCGGGCGTTTGGACGAGGTCTCATCGAATGACCAGGCTTCCTTCCTCCCGGCCGGGGCCGAAGCTACCGAAGCCGGCGACTGGCAGGCCAAGTTCCGCGACTCCGAAGAGATCCCCGCGGTGGTCATCCTCGAAAACGATGCAGCGTTCACCCCGGCCCAACTGGGCGAAGCAGCCAAACTGAAAACCGACATTGAGGCACTCAAGCTGGGGAGCGCCGTCGTCGGGCCTATTCCGTCCGAAGACGGAAAAGCCGTCCAGTACATCGTTCCGATCGCTTCCACCGATGAAATACGGGACGTGGTGAAGGAACTGCGCGACGTCGTGCAGCCGGGCGCCCCGGATGGCATGAAGGCCTTCGTTACAGGCCCCGCGGGATTGACCGCTGACCTGGTCAACGCATTCGGCGGCATTGACGGCATCCTGCTGTTGGTCGCTTTGGGCGCCGTGTTCGTGATCCTGCTTTTGGTCTACCGCTCGGTGGTGCTCCCGCTGGCGGTACTCTTCACCTCGGTGTTCGCCTTGTGCGCCGCAATACTGCTGGTCTTCGCCATGGCCAAGATGGGCTGGATCCAGCTCAACGGGCAAAGCCAGGGCATCCTGTCCATCCTGGTGATCGGCGCGGCCACCGACTATGCGCTGCTGTTCGTGGCCCGCTTCCGTGAGGCCCTGACCCACACCAGCAACCGGACGCGGGCAGTCCTGACAGCTTGGAAGGCGTCCTTTGAGCCGATCCTCGCCTCGGGTGCCACAGTGATCATCGCCCTGCTCTGCCTGCTCTTCTCAGACCTGAATTCCAACAAGGCCCTCGGTCCCGTAGCGGCGGCAGGCATTCTCTGCTCATTGTTCGCCGCGCTCACGCTCCTGCCCGCCTTGATGGCGCTGCTGGGCCGCGCTGCCTTCTGGCCCTTCCGCCCCAAGCTCCTGCCCGACGACGAACGCGAACCTGAGATTGTCACCGGACTTGAGGGGCAAAAGGGTTTGTGGCGCGCCACGGGCCGTCTGGTTTCACGACGTCCCCGCGTTGTCTGGGTGGCATCGGTGTTGCTGCTCCTGGTCGCTGCCACAGGTGTGTTGCAGCTGAAGGCAAACGGTGTGCCGCAGACGGACGTCATTTTGGCCAAGTCCGACGCCGTCGACGGCCAGGAAGCTTTGGCGCGCCATTTCGACGCCGGCAGCGGCAGCCCCGCCGTCGTCGTCGCCTCGCAAAGTTCCGCGCAGCAGGTCCTGGACAAGGTCAAAGCAGCCAACGGAGTTGGTGACGCCTACCTTTTGGCCGAAGGAAACGTCCCCATTACCGGAGCGCCGGGAACTCCTTCCGATCCCGCCGTCCGCGACGGCCGGGTCCTCATCAATGCCACCCTGGACTCAGCGGCGGACTCCATCGAAGCCGAAAACGCCGTGAAAGAACTGCGGTCATCAGTCCGCGAGGTTGACTCCGGGGCATTGGTGGGCGGGGTGACAGCCACAGCGCTGGATACCAACACCACTGCCCAGCGCGACCTCGTGGTCATCATTCCGATCGTCCTGGTGGTCATCCTCTTCATCCTGATGCTCCTCCTGCGCTCCGTGGTAGCACCTGTGCTGCTGGTGCTCTCCGTAGTGCTCTCCTACGGTGCCGCGATGGGTGTCTCGGCATGGGTGTTCAACGGGTTCTTCGGATTCTCCGGAGCCGATGCCACCGTGCCGCTGTTCGGCTTCGTGTTCCTTGTTGCCTTGGGTGTGGACTACAACATCTTCCTGATGAGCCGGGTCCGCGAAGAGTCGTTGAAGCACGGAACCCGCCCAGGCATCCTCCGCGGCTTGGGCGTTACTGGCGGGGTCATCACTTCCGCCGGTGTGGTTCTGGCAGCTACGTTCGCGGCGTTGGGCGTCATCCCCATCATGTTCCTGGTGCAGCTGGCATTCATCGTGGCCTTCGGCGTGCTGCTGGATACCGTGCTGGTCCGCTCGCTGCTGGTCCCCGCGCTCGCCTATGACATCGGCAGCAGGATCTGGTGGCCGGGCAAGCTGGCCCGTGAATCTTCGGCACCTTCGGCCGGGACCCGTGAAGAGGAAGAAGCGCCGGTGGGGAGGTAGTTACACCTGCCGCGACCGGCGCTCAATCAGGACGGTGTCACGCCACTGACCGACGCGGGGACCTCCAGGCATGCGGGCGATGCGCTCCCGGCGTCCGACAACGACGAAGCCTTCGGCTGTGTGGAGCCGAAGGCTGGCTTCGTTCTCGGGGAACACGCTGGCTTGGATGGTCCAGATGCCGGCACTCTCCGTGGAGGCGATCAGTGCCCGGAGGAGGTTCTTCCCAATGCCCAAGCCCCTGGCTTCCCGGGCAACGTAGATGGAATGCTCCACGACGCCGGCGTAAGCGGCCCGGGACGACACCGCCGAAACCGCGGCCCAGCCCAGCACCACGCCGTCCACGTCAGCAACCAGCCGGTGTTCCTGCAGGCGCGAAGCGTCGAATTGCTCCCATTCCGGTGCATTGGCTTCGAAAGTGGCGTGCCCGGACTCGATTCCGGCTGTGAAGATCTCCCTCACTCCGGGCCAGTCCTGTCCCGTCATCGGACGTATAACTTGCCGTGCGCCGTCCAGCGGGCGTGGGCTGGTGGCGGCTGGGAAAGTCACAGGCTTTCCAGGAGGCTGCTGGTCCGTTCCATTGCGCCGGGGACCATGGAGTAATAAGCCCAGGTGCCGCGCTTCTCGCGGTGGAGGAGGCCCGCATCCACGAGGATTCTAAGGTGGTGGGACACTGTGGGCTGGCCGAGGCTCAGGGGCCCGGTGAGGTCGCAAACGCAGGCTTCGCCTCCTTCCGAACCCTTGACGATGGACAAAAGGCGCAGGCGGTTGGGGTCCGCAAGGGCTTTGAATACCGATGCCCGGAGTTGAGCCTCGTATTCGTCGATGGACGACGGCCCCGACGGCTCGCAGCACTCTTCCGCTTCTACTTGTGTCAACTCAAGAACAGGCCCGGACTTCATACACCCATGGTGCCATACATTGACAAGCATCGATATAGTTGGACATACTCAATATCGAAGTTCATCAATGTTCTGCCCCGTCGATAGCGGGCATCGAGATCAGGAGCCACGTGAGCATCCCGACGAAAACCGCAGCCCGTGAGGTGAACCAGGGCGCCGCCGTCGTGGGAAAGCTTTCGGCCGTTGACCGTTTCCTCCCCCTCTGGATAATCGCCGCCATGGTCCTGGGTTTGCTTCTGGGCGGTCTCATTCCAGGGCTGAATAGTGCCCTGGAGGGCGTGAAGATCGGCGAAGTCTCGTTGCCTATCGCCCTGGGCCTGCTGGCGATGATGTACCCGGTTCTCGCCAAAGTCCGCTACGACCAGGCACACCGGGTGCTGGCCGACCGCAAGTTGATGGTCACCTCGCTGGTGATCAACTGGGTTCTGGCCCCTGCCTTCATGTTTGCGCTGGCGTGGTTGTTCATCCCCGATCTGCCGGAATACCGGACAGGCTTGATCATTGTGGGTTTGGCACGCTGCATCGCCATGGTGATGATCTGGAACGACCTCGCGTGCGGAGACCGTGAATCCGCGGCCGTTCTTGTCTTCATCAACTCAGTCTTCCAAGTGGTCGCATTCGGGGGCCTTGGCTGGTTCTACCTCCAGTGGCTGCCCTCCCTTCTTGGTCTTCCCACCACCGCTGCCGATTTCTCCTTCTGGGCCATCACGCTCTCAGTTCTCGTCTTCCTTGGTATCCCGCTGCTCGCCGGCTTCCTCACCCGGGTCTTTGGCGAGAAGGCCAAAGGACGCATCTGGTACGAGGACGTCCTCTTGCCCAGGATTGGTCCGTGGGCGCTCTACGGCCTCCTTTTCACCATCACACTTCTGTTCGCGCTCCAGGGCGGCATCATCATGTCCCGGCCGATGGATGTTCTCCGCATTGCTTTGCCGTTGCTGGTCTACTTCCTGGTGGTGTTCGGCGCCGGGATGCTGACAGGCCGCCTGCTGAATCTCGGCTACGCCAAAACCACCACCCTCGCTTTCACGGCCGCCGGCAACAACTTCGAACTCGCCATCGCTGTAGCGATCGGAACCTTTGGCGTAACCTCGGGCCAAGCCCTCGCCGGCGTCGTCGGGCCCTTGATTGAAGTACCCGTCCTTGTTGCACTTGTGTATGTAGCCCTCTGGGCGCGCGAGCGCTATTTTCCTTCCACCACCATCGCTGCCTGACCTTCGAGGAAACCATGACCACCGAAAACGCCAAGAAGCCTTCAGTCCTGTTCGTCTGCGTCCATAACGCGGGACGCTCCCAGATGGCCGCAGCATTCCTCACGACGCTCTCCGACGGAGCCATCGAAGTCCGCTCCGCCGGTTCGCAGCCCGCAGACAAAGTCAACCCTGCTGCCGTCGAAGCCATGTCTGAACTTGGCATCGATATGTCCGCCGAGATACCAAAGGTCCTCACCACGGAGGCGGTCAAGGAGTCCGACGTCGTCATCACCATGGGATGCGGCGACGAGTGCCCGTATTTTCCAGGCAAGCGCTACGAGGACTGGGTTTTGGAAGACCCCGCAGGCCAAGGCCTGGACGCAGTCCGCCCGATCCGCGACGAAATCAAGACACGTATCGAGGACCTGATTGCCTCATTGATCCCTGCAGCCAAGTAAACCCCGAGAAACAGGAGAGACACCCGTGAGCAACGAACAATTGATCATCATCGGGTCCGGCCCCGCGGGGTACACGGCCGCCATTTATGCCGCCCGGGCAGGCCTGAACCCCCTGGTCCTGGCAGGTTCAGTCACGGCCGGCGGCGCCCTGATGAACACCACCGAAGTGGAGAACTTCCCCGGTTTCCCGGCAGGCATCCAAGGTCCCGAGCTCATGGACGGTCTCCAGGAACAGGCCGAAAAGTTCGGCGCCCGCATAGTGTTCGACGACGTCACGGAAGTTGAACTCAGAGGTCACCTGAAGCGGGTGGTTACCGGGGCGGGTGAGACCCACGAGGCTCCGGCCGTCATCCTTGCCACCGGTTCCGCGTACAAGGAGCTAGGCCTCCCGGAGGAGAAGAAGCTCAGCGGACACGGTGTGTCCTGGTGTGCCACCTGTGACGGTTTCTTCTTCCGCGAACAGGACATCATCGTGGTTGGTGGCGGGGACTCAGCCATGGAGGAGGCCACGTTCCTCACGCGCTTCGGCAAGTCCGTGACAGTGGTGGTCCGGAAGGGTGAATTGCGGGCATCCCGCATCATGGCCCAGCGCGCCAAGGACAATCCGAAAATCACGTTCGCCTGGAACTCGGCCATCACCAAGATCCACGGCGACAGCAAAGTAACTGGCGTGACCCTCACGGACACCCGTACCGGCGAAACCCGGGAGCAGGGAGCTACAGGCATCTTCGTTGCTATTGGCCACCTGCCACGCACGGAGCTCGTTGCGGGCCAGGTGGACCTCGACGACGAGGGCTACATCAAGGTGGAGTCGCCCACCACGCTGACCAACTTGTCGGGTGTCTTCGCCTGCGGCGACGCCGTGGATCACCGCTATCGGCAAGCCATCACAGCGGCCGGCACGGGCTGCGCGGCTGCCTTGGACGCCGAACGGTACCTGGCCGCCCTGGATGATGCGGACAGCATCGCAACAGCACTGGTCGAAGAGCCAACCCACTTCTGAGCAATACCAATGGAGGTATGAGTCACTCATGGTTGAAAACCTTCCCGTCGCCATAATCGGTGCGGGTCCCGTCGGATTGGCTGCAGCAGCCCACGTGCTCGAGCGCGGCCTGGACCCGCTGATCTTCGAAGCCGGAGCAACGGCAGGTGCCGCCATTGGACAATGGCGCCACATCCGGTTGTTCTCGCCATGGCGATTCAACCTCGACGCCGCGGCCGTCCGCCTGCTTGAACCCACGGGTTGGGAGTCACCGCGGCTGACTGCGCTTCCCTACGGCGGCGAACTCATCGACAACTACCTTGCCCCGTTGTCCGCCATCCCGGCGATCGCTTCCCGACTCCGGACGGGAGACCGGGTTCTCGCCGTCACCCGTAGCGGCCTGGACAAGACCCAAGGGCGCAACCGCGACACGACCCCCTTTGTTGTGCGCGTTCAAGATACCGCGGGGGAGGTACGCGACTACGCCGTTTCGGCGGTCATCGATGCCTCAGGCACATGGTCAAGGCGTAACCCGCTGGGGATGTCGGGCCTGCCTGCCATCGGTGAGGACCGCGCCTCTGACAGGATCTCATCATCCCTTCCCGACGTCTCAGGGCGGGACCGGCATACCTTCGCTGGACGCCGGGTCCTGGTGGTCGGTGCGGGGCACTCCGCGGCGAATACTTTGATCAACCTTGCGGAACTGGCCAAGGAAGAACCGGGAACACGTATTCTTTGGGCTGTCCGGGGAGCCTCGGCAGAGAAAGCCTACGGTGGCGGAGATGCCGATGGACTGCCCGCGCGCGGACAACTTGGCTCCCGTCTTCGCCGCTTGGTCGACGCCGGAACGATAGAACTCCACACGGGCTTTGGCATCAGCTCGCTGACCGATGCCGAGCACGGCGTGACCGTAAAGTCCGGCGACGGACGCGACCTGGTGGCAGACGTCGTCGTGCCTTGTACTGGATTCCGCCCGGACCTGGATATGCTCCGTGAGCTGCGCCTGGACCTGGACCCGGCTGTTGAGGCGCCTACTGAACTGGGGCCGCTCATCGATCCCGAGTTCCATTCCTGCGGCACTGTTCCGCCGCACGGCGCCAAGGTACTTTCGCACCCGGAGAAGGACTTCTACATTGTGGGCATGAAGTCCTACGGCCGTGCTCCCACATTCCTGTTGGCTACCGGCTACGAGCAGGTCCGCTCGGTGGCGGCGGCGCTGGCAGGGGATCGAGTGGCGGCTGACGCCGTGCACTTGGAACTACCGGAAACCGGCGTGTGTTCGTCCGATGCCGGCACCAGTTGTGACGTTCCTGCTGTTGCCGCTGCGTCTGCGGAGGATGATTCCAACAGTTGCTGCTCCGCTCCGGAGCCGGTGCTCATCGGCATTCCGACCGGGCTGGCCCACGGTCGTTCCGGAGCCTAGACGCTGTGGCTATCAACCGGGTCAGGCGCTGACCGTGTTCCGTTCCCTGTAGGCATCTGCTGCGTAGACGCCGAGGACGCGCACTTCCGTGGTGAAGAACTCCAATTCCTCCAGCGCACGGCGCAGGCGGGCGTCCTCGGGGTGCCCCTCCACGTCGGACAGGAACATGGTTGCCGCGAACTCGTCGCCCACCATATAGCTTTCCAAACGGGTCATGTTGAGGCCGTTGGTCGCGAATCCACCCAGTGCCTTGTAGAGGGCTGAGGGAACGTTGCGGACCCGGAAGACGAAGCTGGTGATTGCGGGACCGGGGAGTTCTTCCTTGGTGGGAAGTTCGCGTTCCCGGGCCAGGACAACAAAGCGGGTGGTGTTGCTTGGGTTGTCTTCGACGCCGGAGGCAAGCACGTCCAGTCCGTACAGTTTGGCGGCAAGCGGCGGAGCCAGCGACAGTTTGCGCGGATCATTCCACTCGCTGACTTCGCGGGCTGATCCCGCTGTGTCCCCGGCAATGACAGGCTTGAGCCCGGCTTCGCGGATAATCCTGCGGCACTGACCCAGCGCATGGATGTGGCTGTGGACCTCGGTGGCGTCCTCAATGGTGCTGCCTGGGATTCCCATCAGGTCAAAGTGGATCGGCAGGAAGTACTCGCCGACGATCTGGAGTTTCGACTGGGGGAGCAGCACGTGGATGTCGGCCACTCGTCCAGCGATGGAGTTCTCGATGGGGATCATGGCCAGATCGACGTCTCCATTGGAGACCAGTTCAAACGCGTCCTCAAAGCTGGCGCATGGGACGCTTTCAAGCTCGGGGAACATTTCCTTACATGCGAGATCCGAATTGGCTCCGGGCTCGCCTTGGTACGCAATCTTTTGGGCCATGCTGCTCATGGTTACACGGTGAGCGTCCGGCGACCCAACCGCGTCCAACCTGTGACTGGACAAGCGGGGGCGAGGAACAGCTTTCGTGGCCTGTAGGGTTCGACAGGTGAACTTCCACGCCTTTGAGCGCTTCGTAGCCCGGCAGCCGGTTCCTGATGATTCCAGCGGCATTGTCCACGCGGAAGAGCAGAACAGCGACTATGAATCCGGAGTTGCGTTGATCGCCGGACAGCAGTGGCGCATACGGACTGCGCGGATCACGCCGACGAAACCGGGTGCTTTTGTGGCGGTGTGGAAGCGGGACGTCAGTGGTTCAACCCGCCCGTTCACCGCGGCGGAGTCGTTGTCAGGCCTGCTCGTCTTCGTGGAGGACGGTGAGCGTTTCGGAGTATTCCGGTTCACCCCTGAACAGTTGATCTCACTGGGCTATGTCAGTTCCGGCCCGAGTCAGGGCAAACGCGGCTTCCGGGTCTATCCACCGTGGTGCACTCAACTGAATCCCCAGGCGCTGCGCACCCAGCGCGGGCAGGCCGCTGCGTTCGTCGAGCTACCGTCGACATGCGCAGCGGGGCCTGCCCCGGCCGGTGGAGTGAGGCGCCCAGTCCGACGTCGAGCGCGTTCGCCTTGGCGACGGCCTCGTCAACGGTGCTGTACTTGATGATCGGCAGCGCGGGTCCGAACTGTTCTTCAGCCACCAGCGGGTTGTCGTTATCGATGTCCGCCACCAGGGTGGTCGGGTAGAAGTTGCCGGGCTGGTCGGCGTCGGGGTTGCCGCCGATCAACACGCGCGCACCGGAATCGCGGGCGGCTTCAACCAGGCGGGCCACGATGTCGTACTGCTGCCGGTTCTGCAGCGGGCCCAGAACGTTGTTCTCATCCAGRCCGTTGCCCATCGGCATGGCAGCAGCAACAGCTGCAAGCTCTGAGCAGACGGCTTCGTACTGGGACTCGTGCACGTACAGGCGCTTCAGGGCGGCGCAGGTCTGGCCGGTGTTGATGAACGCCCCCCAGAACAGCCCCTCGGCGATGGCCTTGGGGTCGGAGTCCGGCAGGACGATACCGGCGTCGTTGCCGCCGAGTTCCAGCGTGAGCCGCTTGACCGTGTCGGCCGACGAACGGATGATCGCCTTGCCCGTGGCGGTGGAGCCGGTGAACATGACCTTGCCGATGGCGTCGTGCGAGGCCAGCGCTTCGCCGACGTCGCGGCCGCCGGAGACCACGGACAGCAGTCCTTCAGGCAGTTCCTGGTTGAT